>NZ_JAKJJW010000011.1:0-110502 GCF_025669985.1 Brachybacterium atlanticum
ATGACCTCCGCTCGAAACGACGCAGACAACATCGGCAACTCCCTCCTCGGGAGTCGCACTCACCCATTGAAGCGGCCTATCCGATGCCGGTCGAGATCTGCCACTCGATGCGCACGGATGGCCAACGACAGGAGCCCTGTCTCCCCGGCCCGTGCCGAGTCAGCAGACCGCGGGGACCCCGTCGGTCGTCGTGGGCGCCTCGACGGCGGCGCGCGCCTGCTGACGACGGTGCACGGCGAAGGACCAGCCGGCGATGCCGAGACCGGCGATCGCGAGCGCCACGCCGGTCCAGGCCGGGGCGAGCAGGCCCCAGCCGGCCGCGAGCACGGCCGCGCCGAGCGCCGCGCCGAGGGAGTTGCCGATGTTCAGCGCCGAGTGGTGCAGCGCGGCGGCGAGCGACGGCGCGTCGGGGGAGGCGTCCAGCAGGAACAGCTGCAGCGAGGGGCCCATGAGCTGCGAGGTGATCGCGATCGCGAACAGCAGCACCATCCCCGCGATCGCGTGCGGCGCCACCAGCGCGAACACGGCGAGCGAGGCCGCCATGCCGAGCAGACCCGCGAAGATCGTGCCGTAGATCGAGCGGTCGGCGAGGCGGCCGGCGAGGATGTTCCCGGCCGTCATGCCCACGCCGAACACGAACAGCGCCATCGGCACGGCCCGCTCGCCGAGGCCCATCACCCCGGGCACGATCTCGCCGATGTAGCTGTACACCGCGAACATGCCGCCGAAGCCGATCGAGCCGATGCCGAGCGCGAACCACACCTGCGCCCGGCGCAGCGCCCGCAGCTCGCCGCGGATCGAGCCGGTGACTCCGGCGCCCTCGGGCTCGGGCACCAGTCGCCAGATCGCGATCGTGCTGAGAGCGGCGACGACCACCACGATCACGTAGGCGGAGCGCCAGCCGACGACCTGCCCGAAGGCGGTGGAGGCGGGCACGCCCAGCATCGTCGCGATCGTCAGGCCCAGCATCACCAGCGAGACGGAGCGGGCACGGCGTCCGGGCGGGGACAGGCGCGCCGCGACCAGCGAGGCGACGCCGAAGAACGCGCCGTGGGGGAGGCCGGCGACGAAGCGTGCGGAGGCCAGCACCGAGAACGTCGGCGCCATGGCGGAGAGCAGGTTGCCCAGCCCGATCAGCGCGATGAGCAGCACCAGCAGCTTCGCGCGCGGCATCCTCACCGCCGCGATCGTCACCAGCGGTGCGCCGATCACGACGCCCAGCGCGTACAGGGTGATGAGCATCCCGGCCTGCGGGGTGGAGACCTCGAGGTCCCGCGCGATCTGCGGCAGGAGCCCCATCGAGGCGAACTCGGTGGTGCCGATCGCGAAGGCGCCGAGCGCCATCGCGAGGATCACCAGGCGCAGACGTCCGGGGGAGAGCGGCGCCTGGGGAGCGTGCGGCTGCGTCATCGTGGGACCTCCAGCGGCGGGACGGGGTGGGGACTCGCTGCCGACGCTGGAAGCGGAGGGGGACCCATCGATCCTAAGGGCGGGGGAGGGGCCGGGGCCAGGGCGGGGTGAGGGATGGAACGGGGTCGGGCAGAATCCCTCCATGGCACGCACTCTCGCCCCCGGCCAGCGCTCCCGCATCTGGACCCTCGACGTCGACAACGGCGAGCGGACGCTGGTCCACGAGTCCGCCGAGACGCTCTATGAGGCCCCGAACTGGTCCCTGGACGGCTCCTCGCTGTACGTCAACGGCGACGGCCACCTGTTCCGCCTCCCCGTCGGCCCGGGCTTTGCGCCGGAGCGGATCGCCCTCGGCGACCTTCCCGAGCTCAACAACGACCACGTCCTGGATCCCGACGGTGAGCACGTCTTCGTCTCCTGCATGGACTGGCACATCTACCGCGCCCCGCTCGCGGGCGGCACCGCCCGACGGATCACGAACGACGACGGCCGGCTCCATTTCCTCCACGGCGTCAGTCCCGACGGCACGACCCTCGCCTACATCGGGCTGACCGCCGATGCGGAGGGGAACTGGGCCCCGCCGAACGTCTTCACGATTCCCGCCGCGGGCGGCGGGGACGTGCAGCTCACCGACGACGAGTTCTCCGACGACGGCTCCGAGTTCTCGCCCGACGGGCGGTGGATCTATTTCAACTCCGAGCGGGCGCGGACCGTCCCCGGCCACGCGCAGCTGTTCCGCATGTGCCCCGACGGCACCGGCATCGAGCAGCTCACCTCCGACGAGCGCGTGAACTGGTTCCCGCACGTCTCGCCCGACTCCAGCCGCCTCGCCTACGTCAGCTTCCCGCCCGGCACCGAGGGGCATCCCGCGGACAAGGACGTGATCGTGCGGCTGTGCGCCGCCGATGGGAGCGGGATCCGCGACCTCGCCCAGGTGTTCGGCGGGCAGGGCACGATGAACGTGCACAGCTGGTCCCCGGACGGGAGGTCCATCGCGTTCGTGGACTACCCCGTGGACGGGCCGCGTGGCTGAGAGGGCGCGGCCTGCTGCGGCCGCTGCTCTGCAGACTCCCCGGAGCGCTCCCCGCGCCGCCCGGTACCCTGCTCGGAGCCGGTCGCAGCCGCCCGGCCTCTCGATCCGATGCGGAGCGCCATGGAACAGATCACCGTCGCCGGACACCCCGAGCCGATCCCTGCCTCGCCCGTCGCCGCGCGCATGCTGCGCGAGCGCCTGGAGGAGACCCGCGAGAAGCGCGGCGCCGACGCGGCCGACACACTCGAGAACCTGGTCGGCGAGCGGATCGGCACTCTGCTCGCCGGCGGGATGCCCAGCATCGACGTGGCGACGATGCGCTCGATCGTGGAGTACATCGAGCTGCCCTCGGAGGACGAGCCCGAGCCCACCGGACTCGGCAAGGTCTTCGCCGATCTGAAGGACAGGGCCGCCCAGCGCGGCTACGGCGGCCGCATCGGCTGACGCTCGGTGGCCGGCAGGGCCCGCGCCTCACCCCCACCCCGCGGTTTCGCTTATGGCGCCCATTAGCTAGCCTGGCCCGCATGATCCTCACCGGCCTCCTCCTCGGCGCCGTGCTCGGCTATGTCCTGCAGCGCTCCCGGTTCTGCGTGACCGGCGCGTTCCGCGACCTCTACCTCACCCGCTCCACCCGCTACTTCACCCCCTTCCTGCTCGCCATCGCGATACAGGCCGTCGGCGTCGCCGCGCTGACCGGCATGGGCATGCTCGCCCCCGAGCCCGCCTCCTTCGCCCCGCTCGCCGTGATCGGCGGGGGACTGATCTTCGGCGTCGGCATCATCATGGCCGGCGGCTGCGCGACCGGCACCTACTACCGCGCGGGCGAGGGCCTCATCGGCTCCTGGGTCGCGCTGATCTTCTACGCCCTGTTCGCGGCCGTGATGAAGTACGGCCCGCTCGGCGGCTTCACCGAGGCCGCCCGCGCCCGCACCGTCGCCGACGCCACGATCCACGAGACCCTCGGCGTGAGCGTCTGGGTCCCCACCCTCGTCTTCAGCGCGATCGTCGCCGTGCTCGTCGTGCGCCGGTATCGCGCCGCCAAGGCGCGTGCCGCCTCCGGCCGTCCCTCCGTGACGCTGCCGGCGCGTCGCACCGGCCTCGGCCACTACCTCGCCGACATCCCCTGGAGCCCCTGGGTGGGCGGCGTGCTGCTGGGCCTGATCGCGATCGCCGCGTGGCTGCTGTCCACCGCCGCGGGCCGCAACGGCGGGCTCGGCATCACCACCCCGTCGGCCAAGATCGTCACCTTCCTGACCACGGGCGACGTGACCCTCGTGGACTGGTCGGTGATGCTCGTGCTCGGGATCCTCGTCGGCTCCTTCCTCGCCGCGAAGCTCTCCGGCGAGTTCCGCTGGCGCGTCCCGGACGCCCAGACCATGCTGCGCAGCGCCGGCGGCGGCGTCGCGATGGGCGTCGGCGCCGCGCTCGCCGGCGGCTGCACCATCGGCAACTCCCTGGTGGAGACCAGCCTGTTCAGCTACCAGGGCTGGGTCTCGCTGGTCGCGATCATGCTCGGCACCTGGGGTGCGGCCTGGTTCTTCCTGCAGCGCCCCCAGCGCGCCGCCGAGGCCAACCGCCCCGCGCCGGTGCTCACCCCCGCCTCCTGATCGTCCCGCTCACCGCACAGCCCCAGAACTGCCCCGACCCTCCCACGGAAGGACCCCTCCCATGGCCGCCTACACCCTCCAGACCAACGGCTCCGTCTGCCCGTTCCCGCTGATCGACGCGAAGAACGCGATGCAGCAGCTGAGCACGGGCGATGACCTGATCATCGACTTCGACTGCACCCAGGCCACCGACTCCCTGCCCCAGTGGGCGGCGAAGGACGGCCACGAGGTCGTCGCCTTCGACCGCACCGGCGAGGCCGGCTGGACGATCACGGTCCGCAAGGGCGCCTGAGAGCCCGGCCGACGCCTCCGACGGGCCCTGCTGCGAGAGTTCTCGCGGCGGGGCCCGTCGGGCGTTCGGATCCTGTCGTCCCCTCAGCCGATCCGCTCAGTCCCCGTAGCGCAGCTCGACGCGGCGGTCCGCCGCATTGCCCGCGTCGTCGCCTCCGCCTCCGGCGGCGGCGGGCTTCGCATCGCCGTGCCCGGTGACCTCGAGGGTGAGATCGGGGCGCTCCGCGGTGAGCGCGTCGGCGACCGCCTGGGCGCGGTTCTCCGAGAGCTGCTGGTTGTCGAAGTCGTACTTCGAGCGGTCCACGGGCAGGGAGTCGGTGTGTCCGCCCACCTGCACGGTCGCACCTTCGGGGATCTCCGCGGCGAGCTCGACGATGCGGGCGGCGGCCCCGTCGGAGAGGTCCCAGGCGTTGGAGGGGAAGAGGATGTCGGCCTCGAGCACGATCACCTCGTCCTCGGCGGGCTCGCTGCCGCCGAGCTCGGTGATCGAGCGTGCCGGGTCGTAGACCGTGATCGAGCGCTGAAGGATCTCGTCGGTGATCTCGAAGGGCTGCTCGGGCGGGCCCTCCGTCTCGCCCTCGGCCAGCGCCGCGGGCGCTCCGAGGGCCAGCAGCAGGGCGGACGCCGCGAGCGAGGCGGCGGCGGTGGAGCGGCGCAGTGCGGTGCGGTGCATCCTCATCCCTCCTCGGCCTCGATCTGCACGTCCTCGAAGGAGGGGCCCGCGCCCATCACGACGTCGATCGCAGAGATGTCGTCGATCGGGGCGGCGAAGTTCGCCCAGTACGCCTGCGTGTCGCCGGAGGCGAGCTCGACCGCGGCCTGCTTGCTGTTCCACATCGTCGGACCGTCATAGGACCCGTTGGTGGTCAGGATGTCGTAGCGGGTGAGGTTCGCACGATCCACGAGGGCCGGCGCCACCACGGAGTGGTCGTCGCCGTGCAGGTCCCAGAGCGTGAAGGCGCCGGGCTCGGTGAACTCGGGGGTGTACGTGAGCAGAAGCTCGAGGGTCTCGCCGCGTCGGCGCAGGTGGTGCAGACCCACGGTCATCGTCCCCTCCGCCTCGTCGGACGCGATGGGGTACTCGAGCTCGTCGATCGCGTCGGCCGGGTCGACCGAGGAGGCCGCCTGCGCATCGTCCGCACCGCCCGCGGAGCCCTCCTCCCCGCCGCCGTCGGACGCGGCCGGCTGCTCCTTGCCGTCCGAGCCGCTGTCGGAGCCGCCGTCGCCGGCACCGTTCCCGCCGGACTCCTCGAACTCGGCGTCGCCGCCGGTGGAGCAGGCCGCGAGCGAGAACGTGCCGAGCGAGGCGAGGGCCAGGAGGGCCCCGCGCCGGGTGGTGGGACGGAGGCGGTGAGCGGTCATGGTCGGACTCCTTCTCTCGGGCGGCTGCGCGGCCGCCGGGGATGTTCTCTCACGATGTATGTCGTCGGCCGGAACGGATCGGTTGCATCGGATCTCGACGATTTCTTCGAGCGGTCATGCGAGGACCCTCACCACGCGCCGTGCCTCCAGCTCCTGGCCCTCCGCGGTGCGGGCGCGCAGCACCAGTTCGGCGCGTCCCGGTCCCGAGGCGGTCAGCGTCGCCTGCTCGGCATCGACGAGATGCTCGCCGGTGGGCAGCGTCCACACCCACGAGTCCACGCCCGCCACGTCGGCGGTGAACACCGCCTGCTCGCCCACGCGGATCTCCTCGGGCCCGGAGATCGCGAGGGAGGAGCCGCCGCCGGCCGACGGGACGGCGGCATCCAGCCCCAGCAGCGCACCGGCCCCGAGGCCGACGCCGAGCGCGAGAGCCGGCAGCGCGACGAGGAGAGCGCGGCGGCGCGGGCTGCGGGTGGGAGTGTTCGCGCCGGAGCCGTCGGGGTCGTGCGCGGTGGTCCCGTCGGCCGCGCTGGAGCAAGCGCCCGCATCACCGTCGGCACCCGGCGAGCCGTCGACAGCTCCGGCCGTGCCGTTCGCGGCCGAGGTGCCGACCGTCTCGGGGCCGGCGCCGCCCGCCGGACGAGCAGGCGGCGGAGGAGCGAGCGCCTCCTCGACCTCGGCGAGCCACTCCGTCGCCTCGGCCTGGCGCGCGGCGGGATCCTCGGAGAGGCCCCGGGCGAGGACGTCCTGGAGCGCCTGCGGCATCTCGGCGTCGTCGATCAGCCAGCGCAGCAGTGCGGACATCGCCCAGATGTCGGCGCGGATGTCGACGGTGCCGGGCCTCGACTGCTCCGGCGGGCGGAACCCGTCGGTGCCGGCCGCGACGGTCAGGCCCGAGCTGCGGGCGAGGTCCTTGCACATCCCGAGGTCGGCGACGAGGAGCCGCTCATCGGCGCGCACCACGGCCGACGGTGAGGACTCGATGCCGGCGGCGCGCGCCGCCTCGCCGCTGGTACTGGTCAGCAGCAGGTTCCCGGGGCTGAGGTCGCGGTGGACGAGCTGGGCGCGGTGCACGGCGGCGACCGCGGCGGCGAGGGGCCTCGCCACGGCGAGCACGTCGGCGTCGGTGGCGCGCCAGCCGCCTGCACGCAGCTCCTCGACGCGGCGGCGCAGGGAGCCGCGGTCGGCGAGCTCGAGCACCAGATAGGGCTGCTGGCGCTCGTTCTGGTCGATGTCGTGGACGGAGACGAGGTGGCGCCCGCCGACGCGGCGCAGGCTGCGGCCCTCGGCGATGAACCGCTCGCGGATCTCCGGGTTCAGGCTGTGGTTCTCCGCGAGCACCTTCACCGCGACGTCCGCGTCCAGCCGCTCGTCCCGTGCCCGATGCACGGTCGCGAAGGAGCCCGCGCCGATCACCCCGCCCAGGCGGTAGCGCGCGCCGAGCGCCGTCACGCGGGAGCCCCGGGCACGGGATCGCCCGCGCCCAGTCGCCCGGCGAGCATCGCCCGGCCGCGGCTGACCTGCGACTTCACGGTGCCCTCGGCGCGGTCCAGCTGCGCGGCGATCTGCGCGTAGGGCAGCTGCTCGAGGTCCCGCAGCTCGAGGGGGACGCGGTAGAGGTCGGGGAGATCCGCGAGCACCTGCCGCACGCTGACGCGCTCGGCTATCAGCGAGCTCATCCGCTCGGCGGGGCGGTGCTGTTCCTCGAGCTCGACCGTGGCCCGCTGGCGGCGCAGATGGTCCGCGACCCGGCGCCGGACGATGGAGTGCACCCAGGTGGTGACCTTGGAGCGGCCGTCGAAGCGGTGGATCGACTCCGCGATCGAGATGAGGGAGTCCTGGGCGACGTCCTCGACCGCTCCGGGATCCAGCAGCGCGGCCCCGGCGAAGCGGCGCACCACGCCGGTGCCGTCGAGCACCTCGACGAAGAGCTCGAGCGCGGCGGGGCTCGATCCGGCGTGCTCGGCGAGGAGAGCGAGCGCTTCGTCCTGGCCGTCGGCTGCGAGGAGCTCGTCGGCCGTGCGGCGAGCGGCGTCGAGGCGCCCTGCCTGCAGATGTCGTGCCAGCTCATCGCCGTGCTGCGCCGTCGACCCCGGCGGCGGTCCCCACTCCGTCCCCATGGTCGCGAGCCTATCGCGAACGGGGCGCCCGCCAAGCGGCGGACGCCCCGTTCAGGACGACGTGCGGGCCCGGAGAAGGCTCAGCGCTGCGAGGACTCCGCGATGCGGCCGGTGTTCTGGGCCGTGCGCACGGTCGCGACCGCGAACTCGAGGCCGAGGCGCATCGCGATCAGCGCGATCACCGAGGGGATCCAGCCGAACAGGATCGAGAGGATCAGCGGGACCGGGCTGAAGCTCGGCTCGCCGAAGTAGCTGTTCATGCTTCCCCAGGCGAATCCGAACATGATCCCGCTGACGATGTTGCTCAGCCACATCAGCGCCGCGATGACGAACGCGATGACGTAGAGGAACGACGAGAACTTCACGGTGATGAAGTGCTCGAACTTGAAGTCGAACAGCGCCTTGAAGAAGCCCGCCTCGCCGAAGCGGCCGTCCCCGGAGGCGTCCCCGCCGGAGGGGCCGGCGCCGACGGGGTGCGGCGCCGCCGCGGGGCTCTGCGCGGAGCCCCAGGCCTGCTGCTGGGCGCCCGGCTGCGGGGCCGACGGCGCGCTCTGCGCACCCCAGGCGTCCTGCTGACCGGGCGCCGCGGCGGGCTGCTGGCCGTAGGGGTCCGACGACGGGGCGGCGTAGGGGTCGGCCCCCTGCCCGGCCCCGCCCGCGGAGGGGGCCTGGTCCTGGGCGCCGAATCCGCTGCTCGACGGCTCGGGCGCGGAGCCCTGTCCGTGCTGCGGATCCAGCGGGTTGCTGCCCTCGGGCGGCTGCGACATGGTGCGACTCCTTCTGCGAGATCTGATGGACGAGGAGGAGGCCGTCGGCGCCCCCGCGCCGCCGTTCCCACCCCGACGCTCACCGTAGCCCGCGGGCGACGGCGATGGGGAGGTGTCTGCGGAGCGGAGTCGGCCCTGGCACTCCGACCGGAGGGCGCCCGCGGCCCCCGCCCAATGGCATCGCGAGCGGATGCGAAGCTCGGCGGGCCGACCGCACCATGGAGATCATGATCGACGGCGTCCCTCCGCTCAGCCGCGCCCTGCAGCAGCTGCTCAGCTCCGAGACCGCAGGCTCCGCCGCGGTCAGCTTCGTCGCCGGACTGCTCAGCGTGCCGCCGTCGCCCGCTCGATGATCTCCCGCATCCTCGCCGCGGCCCGCGCCTCGTCGCCGGCGCCGATCGCGGCCGCGACCTCCTGATGCAGTCCGAGGTCGTGCCGGTCGGGGGCCTGCTCGCCCCGCTCCACAGTTGCCCGGTGGCGCAGGCCCTCCTCGATCACGGCCCGCAGCCGGCCGAGCATCGCGTTGCCGGAGAGGGCGAGGACCTCGGCGTGGAAGGCCCGGTCCGCGGCGAGGAAGGCGCCGGATTCGGGCCCGTCGGCCGCCTCGACCATCGAGTTCGCGGCGGCGTCGAGTGCGCGGGTGCTCCCGCGCCCGTCGCGGATCTCCCGGGCCGCGGCCGCTGCTGCCGCGGGCTCGACCGCATGGCGCAGGGAGCGCAGCTCCGCGAGCTGCCGCGCGTGATCCGGGCCCTCGAGGCGCCAGCGGATCACCCGCGGGTCCAGCAGGTCCCACTCGCTGATCGGGAGGATGCGCAGGCCGACCCGTCGGCCGGCGCTCAGCATCCCGAGTCCGCCCAGCACCCGCGTGACCTCGCGGACCACGCTGCGGGAGGCGCCGGTGCGGGCGATGAACCCCTCGATCGTGTCCGCGGCGCCGACCTCCAGCTCGCCGCCGACGATCGCGGCGCCGAGCTGGTCCAGCGCCCGCTCGAAGGCGCTCGCCCCCGCGGTCATGCCTGCGAGACGGGGGAGACGACCAGCTCGTCGATGCGCACGTGCGCGGGGGAGTCGAGCACGAAGCAGGCGGTGCGGGCGATGTCCTCCGCGGTGAGCATCCGGGCGCGGGCGTCGGCATCCGGCACGGAGGGGCGCTGGTCGAGGAAGTCGGTCGCGACATCGCCCGGGCACAGATGACACGCCCGCACCCCGTGCGCGGCCTCCTGCTGGTTCAGCGTGCGCACCAGGGAGCCGAGCGCCGTCTTGCTCGCCGAGTAGGCGACCCCGGCGCCGGGCTGGAAGGACCAGCCCGCGTAGGAGGAGATCACCACGACCTGCCCGCCGCGCTCGCGCAGGCGGGGGAGGACGGCGTCGACGGTGCTCGCCACCGCGGTGAGGTTCGTGGCGACGATCGCGTCGAACTCGGCGAGGTCCTGATCGTCCCAGCGCCGTTTCGGCGCGTTCAGGCCGGCCGCGAGCACCAGCGCGTCGATCCCGCCGAGCTGCTCGGCGATCCGCTCGGCGGTGCCTCGTACGGCCTCGCGGTCCTGGACGTCCAGCGGCGCGACCAGCACGCTGCCGCCCTCCTCGCGGATCTCGGCCGCGAGCTCCTCGAGCACCTCGCGGCGACGGCCGCTGAGCGCGACCGTCCAGCCCGTGCGCGCCGCCCGCAGCGCCGTCGCGCGCCCCATGCCGCTGCCCGCGCCGGTGATCCACACCGCGCGAGGGCCGGTCGCGCTCGCGCCGTGCGTCGGCTCGTCCTGCGCGCCTCGTCCGCTCGCCGTCGTCGCGTCCGTCGTCATCTCGCTCCTCCTCGGGCGTCCTCGCCATCAGCTCCTCTGCGGCGAGCTCGCGGGCTCACGGGCCGCCGTCACCCAATAGTATGACTATTGAGCGCGGCCGTTGGGCCGCACACCGAGCGCGGCACGGACGCCGCTGGAGAGGACAGGGCGATGGAGCTGGATCTGCGGGACAGGGTGGTCGTCGTGACCGGGGCGGCGCGCGGCATCGGCGCGGCCATCGCCGCACGCTTCGCCGAGGAGGGCTCGCGCGTGGTCGCGCTCGACCTCGCCTTCCCGGACGAGTCGGCGGAGGGTGCGCCGACCGTGGACCAGGTGGTCTGCGACGTCGCCGACCCTGACTCCGTGCACCGCGCGGTCGAGGCCGTCGTGGAGCGCCACGGCACGATCGACGTGCTCGTGAACAACGCCGGGATCGTCGCGGACTCGACCGTGGTCGAGACCGACTGGGCGACCTGGCAGAAGTGCTTCGACGTGAACACCGGCGGCACCTTCCTCATGTGCCGGGAAGTGGCCCCGCACATGCAGAGGGCCGGGCGCGGGCGGATCCTCAACGCCGCGTCGTTCGCCGCGATCGTGCCGAGCGTGGGCAGCGCCGCCTACGCCGCCTCGAAGGCCGCCGTGGTGCAGCTGACCCGCGTGCTCGCCTCCGAGCTCGGCCCGCACGACATCACCGTCAACGCCTACGCCCCCGGCATGGTCCCCACCTCCATGAACGGCTTCGCCGGCCTGCCCGCCGAGCGGCAGGACCGACTGCTGGACACCCTCTCGCTGCGCCGTTGGGAGAGCCCCGACGACGTCGCCGACCTGCTGATCTTCCTCGCCAGCGACCAGGCCTCATACATCACGGGCACGCTCGTGGACGTCTCCGGCGGGAAGCTCGCCACGCAGATCCCGGCGGTGGCGCACGGGCGGTGAGGGGCGCGGCGCGTCACCTGAGGGGGATGTGCCTGCGGAGCTCATCGGCGACGTAGGGGATTCCAGAGCGGGCCGGCGCGCCGAGAACGGGATCGGCTGTGCGCGGTGGCCGTCTGGTCGCCGCGACCGCGCCTCGGCGCCGATGGCGGAGTCCTTCAACGCGACCCCCGTGTCCACGAACCGGGGGTAGGGCCCGGATGATCGAGGAGGCGGACCCGGCGGAGCGCTTGAGGGGTCCTCGCATCTGTCCCGCGCCGTCGGGCCGCCCGCCCCAGCCCCAGTCCCGTGCCCTGGACGCAATGGTCTCGTTTCGATCACGACGCCTCTCTGGCACAGGCGTGAAACAAGTGTTGCGGTGAGGTGGGGGGACCACGAGATGCGTTCCGCCCCGCATCCCGGCCCGATCAAGAAGGTGGTCCCCGGTGAGCCGAACCCTGCACTCCACGCTCCGCGTCCTGCACATCTCCCCGGCACCCCTCGCCCTGCGCCGCCCCGCCCTGGGGGCGCTGGCGATCCTCCCGCACACCGTGCACTACAGCGGCGCGGATCTCGCCGAGCTGCGCCGCGCCCCCGAGTGCGACGTCGCGGTGTTCGATGCGACCTCGGACCTCACCTGGGCCCCACACATGGCCGCCCGCCTCGAGGTGGCGCGCCTGCACCTGCCGCTGGTGCTGATCATGGCCGAGAGCGGACTGGCCGCCGCGAACCAGGACTGGGGCGCCGCGGACTACCTCCTGCCCACCTCCGGCCCCGCGGAGGTCGACGCCCGCCTCCGTCTCGCGCTGCGCTTCGCCCCCGCACCGGACCTCGGCCCGGAGCTGATCACCGCGGGCGGTCTCGTGATCGACGAGTCCAGCTACACCGCGACCCTGCACGGGCAGGCGCTGGAGCTGACCTTCAAGGAGTTCGAGCTGCTGAAGTACCTCGCCCAGCACCCGGGCCGCGTGTTCACCCGCGCCCAGCTGCTGCAGGAGGTGTGGGGCTACGACTACTTCGGCGGCACCCGCACCGTGGACGTGCACGTGCGGCGCCTGCGCGCCAAGCTCGGCGCCGGCATCGAGTCCGCGATCCACACGGTCCGCAACGTCGGCTACCGCTTCGACCTCGTCGTCTCCGAGGCCGTCCCGGAGCTGCAGAGCGCCTGAGGAACCCCGTCATGACCCAGCCCGATCCGTCACCGTCGCCGGAGCACCTCACCCTGCCCGAGACCTCGGTTCTGCCAGAGACCGCAGTCCTGCCCGACACGACAGCGGTCCTCCTCGCCGCGGGGGAGGGGCGGCGCCTGGGCCGCGGCCCGAAGGCGCTGCTGCCGCTCGGCGGGGAGCCCCTGGTCGCGGTGCTGACCCGGCGCCTGCTCGAGGGCGGCTGCCGCGACGTCCTGGTCGTCACCGGCGCCTACGCCGACGAGGTCGGCGCGGTCGCGCGCGAGGCCGGGGCACGGGTCGCCGAGAGCCCTCTGTGGCGCACCGGCATGGCCGTCTCCCTGCGGGTCGGGGTCGCGGCGGCCGACGCCCCGCACCTCATGCTCGCCCTGGTCGACCACGTGGGGCTGAGCCCCGCGCTGGTGCGCCGGGTGCTCGGCGCGCACCGGCCCGGCCGCGCGACCGCCGCCTCCTACCCGGGGCCCGACGGTCGGCTCCTGCGCCGCCACCCCGTGCTGCTCGAGGCGGCCGACGCTCGCGCCGCCGCCGCGGAGGCCCATGGCGATCGCGGCGCCCGCGACTGGCTGCACCGCAATCTGGAGCGTGTGGACCTGGTGGACTGCGGGGCCCTCGACGACGGCGGCGACCTCGACACCGTCGCCGACCTCTCCCGCCTCGCCCGCCGCTGACCCTCGAGCGCAGGCCGGCCCCGTCGGCCGCGCCCTCACCCCCGGGCGCGCGCGTGCCCGACCAGCGCGACCGCCGCGCAGAGCGCCCCGGCGAGCAGCAGCCCCGCCCCCGCGTGCACCTGCAGCAGCAGCGCGCCGACGGCGGCGCCGGTGAGCATGAGCAGCACCGCGAGCAGTCGGCGCGGCCACAGCGCCCCGGTCCCGCCGGCCAGTCGCGAGTCCATCGCCAGGCCCGTGATGGTGGAGGTGATGACCACGGTCGTCACGTCCTTCACGGCGAGGGCGCGGGCGCTCGCGGCCTGCGCCCCCATCGCCAGGCCCAGCGCTCCGGTCACGCCGAGCAGCGCCGTGTGCGGGGCGTCCTCCCACACCAGCAGCATCGCGCCGGCGGCGATCACCACGGCCGCGACCGCACAGAGCAGGGCGGTGGTCGCGCCGGTCCAGGCCCCGGTGCGCCCGCCGAGGGCGCGGCCGGCGAGGATCGCACCGAGCACGAAGCCTGCCAGCGCCAGCACCGGGCCGACCACGGGCAGGTCGTCCGCGCCGGTCAGTGCCATGCCGAGGATGACGACGTTGCCGGTCATGTTCGCGGTGAACACCCGGTCCAGTCCCAGGTAGCCGACCGCGTCGACGATGCCGGTGGCGAAGGTGAGGGCGAGCATGAGGCGCAGGTGCCGCGGGCGCAGGTCGGCCGCGGGCGCGGCGCTCGTCTCCGGGGCGGCAGGGTCGCTCGCGGTGGCGGAGGCGGTGTCGGCGGCAGGGGTTCCGGTCATGGCCGGGAGGCTACGGACCTCCTGAAACCCGGGCGGCACAGCCGTGTAACAAGGGCGTAAAACCCCGCCCCTAGCGTGGAGCGTGAGCTGAGGAGGACCATGCTGACGGACATCCTGCGAGCGGGCGAGAAGGTGCCGGCCGGAGTCGCCCACCTCCCCGTGGAGGAGGGGACGAGCCTGTGGGGCCGACTGCCCTGCGCGGCCGACGCCCCTGTGCTGCGCCTCGAGCCCGGCGACGAGGCGGTCATCGACACCCTCAGCCACGAGGGGATCCTCGAGGACCAGGGCCGGGACCCGCGCGCCTTCTTCGGCGCCCACGGCGTCGATCCTGAGCAGGTGCTGCCCGACGCGATCGCGCTCGCCGCGGGCCATCCCGGTCGCGACCGGGCGACCGACGGTCCCCATGTGGTCACCGGCCCGATCCACGTCGCCGGTGCCCGCCCCGGCGACCTGCTGAAGGTGACGATCCTCGAGCACGAGATGCGTGTGCCCTACGGCGTGGTCTCCAACCGCCACGGCCGCGGCGCCCTGCCCGGTGAGTACCCGGCCGGTCCCGGCACCGTAAGCGTCTTCGCCGGGGTCGAGCACACTCCGAACGGGCCCGTCGGCACCATGGCCCCGCGCGCCGGCGCCGAGCGGACGCTCCGCTTCCCGCTGCGCCCGTTCCTCGGGATCATGGGTGTGGCCGTGCCCGGCGCGGAGCGCCCCCACTCGGTGCCGCCCGGCCGACACGGCGGCAACATCGACATCAACCTCCTCACCGCCGGGACCTCCCTCTACCTGCCCGTCCAGGTCGAGGGCGCCCTCGCCTACGTCGGTGACCCGCACTTCGCCCAGGGCGACGGGGAGGTGGCGCTGACCGCGATGGAGGCGAGCCTGCGCAGCCGGCTCCGGTTCGACGTGATCGCCCGCGAGGACGCGATCGCGCAGTTCGGCGAGGTGGCCGGTCCCCTCGCCGAGACCACCGAGTACCTCATCCCCACCGGAATGGACGAGGACCTCGACCTCGCGGTGAAGGACTGCGTGCGTCACGCGATCGCGCTGCTCCAGGCCCGCTGGGGCCTGGATCCCGAGCATGCGCTCGCCTACCTCAGCGCCGCCACCGACTTCGACATCTCCCAGGTCGTCGACGTCGTCAAGGGCGTCCACGCCCGCATCCGCACGGCCGACTTCGCGGAGGTCCGCCCATGAGCACCACGTCTTCCTCGGTGTCGCCGGCCGACGTCCTCGCGGACCGCGCCCGTCCCGTCGCGAACGGCCCCGAGATCCCCGGGCTGCTCGAGGCGTTCTGGGAGTACGAGCGTGCGCTCATGGCCGACGACCTCCCGGCGCTCGACGCCCTGTTCGCCCCCGGCCCGGACACCCTGCGCGGCGACGCGGCGGGGCTGCTGCGCGGACACGACGCGATCAGCACCTTCCGCGGCGGGCGCGGCGGCGCCCCGAAGCGCCGCATCGTCGAGGTCGAGGTGCGGGCGCTCGGCGAGGACCACGCTGCGGTCGTCGCGATCACCGAGCTGCTGCGCGGCGGCCGCGGCCAGCAGACCCAGGTGTGGCGGCGCGGCGAGGACGGCTGGAAGGTCGCCGTCGCCCACGTCGCCGTGGCCCCGCCCGCGATGGACCGCCGGATCTGGCGGGTCCTCGGCGCACCGCTCGTCCCGGCCTCTGTCCCCGCCGGCGGGGGATCGGCCGACGAGGCACCGGGCCCCCTCGCCGGGGAGAGGATCGCGGTCAAGGACGTGATCGCGGTGGCCGGGCAGAGGATCGGCGGCGGCAGCCCCGCCCTGCTCGCGGGCGCCCGCCCCGAGCCCCGTCACGCCGACGCGCTTGAGCTGCTGCTGGACGCGGGCGCCGAGATCACCGGCATCGCCGCGACCGACGAGCTCGCCTACAGCCTCGCCGGCACCAACACCCACTACGGCACCCCACCGAACCCCCGCGCCCCGCACCGGATCAGCGGCGGCTCCACCTCCGGCCCCGCGTCGGCCGTGTCGCTGGGGCACGCGAGCATCGGGCTCGGCACCGACACCGGCGGCTCCCTCCGGGTCCCCGCCGCCTACCAGGGACTGTGGGCGCTGCGCCCCACCCACGACGCCGTGCCGTGCGTCGGGGTGCTGCCCCTCGCGCCGAGCTTCGACACGGTCGGCCTGCTCACCCGCACGCCGGACCTCCTCGCCCGCGCCGCCGCCGTGCTCCTGCCCGAGGAGCAGGAAGGGCTCGAGGACCCCGCGCTGCACACCGTCCCCGGGCTCGAGACGCTGCTGGACCCCGAGGTCGCAGACGCCCTCGGCACCGCCCTCGCGCGCTGGCGCACCGCGATCGAGATCGAGGAGGCGGACCCGCTGGACGCCGACGAGCTCACCGGCTTCGCCGAGACCTTCCGCCTCCTCCAGGCCCGCGAGGCCTGGGCCGCCCACGGCGAGTGGGTGAGCGCGCACCGCAGCGAGCTCGCGCCCGACGTCGGTGCCCGCTTCGACGCGGCTGCCCAGGTCACGGCCGACGAGGCCGCCGACGCGCAGCAGGCCCGCACCCGCGCCGTCGGCCGGATCCGACGCCGCCTCGGCGAGGGGGTGCTCGTGGTCCCCGCAGCCTCGTCCATCGCGCCGCTCGTGCGGGACGCGGCCGCAGGCGGCCCCGCGATCGAGGCCCAGCGCGCACGGACCATGCGGCTGACGTGCCTGGCGGGCCTGGCCGGGCTGCCGGCGGTGGCGGTGCCGCTCGTGACCGCGAGCGGTCTGCCGACGGCCGTGACCCTCGTGGGCCCGCCCGGCAGCGACCTCGCCCTCATCGACCTCGCCACCCGGCTCGAGGAGGCCACCGCCCCTCCCGTCGGCCCCGCGCCGGGCACGGCTGCCACCACGGACGCCGCGCCCACCATCGGCGCTGCGCCGGGGAGGATCCCCGCATGAGCACCCCGCCCGCCCTCCAGCGCCTGAACACCGCACCGCCCGCCGCGCTCGCCGAGCAGCTGCG
Organism: Brachybacterium atlanticum; assembly: GCF_025669985.1. NCBI lineage: Bacteria > Bacillati > Actinomycetota > Actinomycetes > Micrococcales > Dermabacteraceae > Brachybacterium > Brachybacterium atlanticum. The sequence continues at coordinate 16,879 of NZ_JAKJJW010000011.1, forward strand.
CGCCTGCGCCCCGATCGAGTCCTGGGTGCGCCACCTCATCACCGCCCGCCCCTACCCCTGCGCCGAGTCGTTGCTCGCCGAGGCCTCGGACCGCGCCCGACGCTGGACCCCCGATGAGGTCCACGGGGCGCTCGCCCACCATCCCCGCATCGGGGAGAAGGCGAAGGGCCTGGGGGCTGCGGAGACCGCGCACTCCGCCGCCGAGCAGGCGGGGGTGGAGGACCCGGGGGAGTGGGTGCGCGCGAACGCCCGCTACGAGGAGCGGTTCGGGACCGTGTTCCTCATCCGCGCCGCCGGCCGCACCCAGCCCGAGATGCTCGCCGAGCTGGAGCGGCGCCTGCTCCTCAGCGACGAGGACGAGCAGAAGGAGCGCGCCGAGCAGCTGCGCCAGATCGCCCTGCGCCGCCTCGAGGCCCTGCTCGCGGACTGACCCGCCACCTCGCAGGCTTCCCGCCCTCGATCCGCGACGGAAACACCCCTGAAACGTCTGTTGCATTCACTGGGACCAGAACCTCTGAATGTCCCAGCACTGCTTGCACGTCCCCAGAACGGAAACTCCTTGATGCGCACCTCGCAGATCGCCCCGCCGCCGCGGCTGCTGATGGGCCCCGGCCCCATCAGCGCCGACCCCCGCGTGCTGCGGGCCATGTCCGCCTCGCTGCTGGGCCAGTTCGACCCCGCGATGACGGCGCTGATGACCGAGACCCAGGGCCTCTTCCGCGAGGTGTTCCGCACCGGCAACGAGGCGACGCTCCTGATCGACGGCACCTCCCGCGCCGGCATCGAGGCCGTGCTCGTCTCCCTCCTCGAACCCGGCGACAAGGTGCTCGTCCCGATCTTCGGCCGCTTCGGCCACCTCCTGGTCGAGATCGCCGAGCGCTGCGGCGCCGAGGTCCACACGCTCGAGACCGAATGGGGGCAGGTCTTCCCCGCCTCCGCCATCGAGGACGCGGTCCGGACGGTCCGCCCGAAGCTCCTCGCCGTCGTCCAGGGCGACACCTCCACCACCATGAACCAGCCCCTCGAGGAGCTCGGAGAGATCGCCGCCAGGCACGGCGCGCTGCTGTTCACCGATGCGACCGCCTCCCTCGGCGGCAATGACCTGCAGGTCGACGAGTGGGGGATCGACGCCGCGACCGCGGGCCTGCAGAAGTGCCTCGCCGGCCCCTCCGGCAGCTCACCGCTGACCCTCTCCGGTCGCGCGGTCGAGGTGATCGGGGCGCGACGCCACGTCGAGGCCGGGATCGCCGACGGCACCGCCGGGCGCGGCACCCGCATCCGCTCGAACTACTTCGACCTCGCGATGATCCTGGACTACTGGGGCGAGCAGCGCCTGAACCACCACACCGAGGCGACGAGCATGCTCTACGCCGCCCGCGAGTGCGCGAGCCTGCTGGTCGAGGAGGGGATGGATGCCGTCGTCGCCCGCCACCGCCTCCACGGCGCCGCCATGGCCGCCGGCATCGAGGGCCTGGGACTCACCCTCTTCGGCGACCAGGCCCACCGCATGCACAACGTCCTCGCCGTCGAGATCCCGGACGGCATCGACGGCGACGCCGCACGCGCCGCGATGCTGGACGACTACGGCATCGAGATCGGCACCAGCTTCGGGCCCCTGCACGGGAAGGTCTGGCGGATCGGGACCATGGGCTACAACGCCCGCCGCGACGCCGTGCTCCTCACCCTCGCGGCGCTGGAGCAGGTGCTCCGCGCCGGCGGGGCGGACGTCGTCGCCGGTGGCGGCGTCGGCGCGGCCCGCGAGCACTACGAGGGCGCGAGGGAGGGTGCGGCCGACGGGGCTGCCGCGGCCGTCGCGGGGGCCGCGCGATGACCGCCGACGCCGCCACCCCTGCGAGCCCCACCACCCCCGCGCTCTCCGCTGCGACCCTCGAGGCGGCCGCGCGCATCATGGCCGACTGCGACCGGCTCGCCGCGATCTCCGCCCTCGAGGACGGCATCGAGCGCACCTACCTCACCCCCGAGCACGCGGCCCACAACCAGGTCGCCGCCGAGCTCATGACCGCCGCCGGGATGCGCACCTGGCAGGACGCCGCCGGGAACCAGCGCGGACGCCTCGAGGGCTCCCGCCCGGGCCTGCCCGCCCTGGTCCTCGCCTCCCACCTCGACACCGTCCCCGACGCCGGCCGCTACGACGGGATCCTCGGGGTGCTCCTCGCCATCGAGACCGTCGCGAGGCTGAAGGACCGCGCGAGCGAGCTTCCCGTCGCCCTCGAGGTCGTCGCCTTCGCCGACGAGGAGGGCACCCGCTTCGGCGCGACCCTGCTGGGCAGCCGCGCGCTCGCCGGCACCTGGGAGCAGGACTGGTTCGCCCTCGAGGACAAGGACGGGATCACCATGGCCGAGGCGTTCACCCGCTTCGGCCTCGACCCCGCCCGCATCGCCGACGCGGCCCTCGGCCCCGACGAGGTCGCCGGCTACCTCGAGGTCCACATCGAACAGGGCCCCTACCTCGAGGCCGCGGACCGGCCCCTGGGCGTCGTCACCTCGATCGCCGGTGCCCGACGCTTCACCCTCACCGTTCTCGGCGAGGCCCGCCACGCCGGCGGCACCCCCTACGACCGCCGACGCGACGCCCTCATCGGGGCGAGCCGCGCCGTCCTCGACATCGAGCAGATCGCCCGCGAGCGCGGCGCGATCGCCACCGTCGGCCGGGTGCAGGCCTACCCGGGCGGCGTGAACGTGGTACCGGGATGCGTGGAGATGTCCTTGGACCTGCGCGCCGAGACCGACGAGCTGCGCGACGCGGTGCTCGAGGAGACCCTCGGGACGATCCGCGGCTTCTGCACCGAGCGCGGCCTCACCCTCGAGGTCGAGCAGATCCACGAGGCCTCCGCCGTGCGCTGCGCACCGCACCTCATGGACGCCGTCCGCACCGGGATCCGCTCGGTCGGCGATGGTGCCGGCGGCGATGATGCGCCGCTCGAGCTGTTCTCCCGCGCCGGACACGACGCGATGGCCATGGCGGCCCTCACCGACATCGGCATGCTCTTCGTCCGCTGCGCCGACGGGATCAGCCACCACCCCGACGAAGCCGTGACCACCGAGGACGTCGCCGCAGCGCTCGACGCCTTCGAGGCCGCGACCCTCGCCGCCGCGGGGATCCGATGAACGCCGCGATCCGCGTGCTCCCGTCGGCCGGCCTGCGCGAGATGCCGCGCCGCGAGGTGCGCATCGACGCCCGCATCGACGCGAAGTATGCCGAGCTCACCCCGCAGGAGCGCCGGATCTGCGACTTCCTGCTCGAGCACCTCGGCGACCTCGCCGTGTTCAGCGCCGCGGACATCTCCCGCGAGACCGGGGTGTCCAAGGCGACCGTCAGCCGCCTGTTCCGCAAGCTCGACTTCGCCGACTTCCGCGAGGTCAAGGAGCACACCCGCGCCATGCGCCGCGCCGGGACACCGCTCGCGGCACCGACCCGCACCGGCGTGCCGGGCCTCAGGCCGAGCCTCGAGGCGCACGTCCGCGCCGAGCGGGAGAACCACGACCGGCTGCTCACCGTCCTCTCCGGCGGGGCGCTCGAGGAGGCGACCGCCCTGCTCACCGGCGCCCGTCGGATCCTCGTGGTGGGTCTGCGCAACAGCTACCCCGTCGCCCTGCACCTGCACCAGCAGCTCATCCAGGCCCGCGACGAGGTGCGCCTCGCCCCTCAGCCCGGCCAGGCGGTGGGGGAGGAGCTCGCCGGGCTCACCGACGAGGACGCGGTGGTGCTGATCGGCTTCCGCCGTCGGCCGAGGACCTTCCCCGCCCTCGCCGACGCGATCGCGCAATCGCCCGCGCGCTGCCTGCTGGTCGGGGACGGCACCGCCCGCCCCTACGCCGCCGCGGCCGACCGCTGGCTCGAGTGCCCCATCGACTCCGACGGCGCCTTCGACAGCTACTCCACCGCCATGGCGCTGGTGTCCCTGCTCGCCAACGGCGTGCTGAACCGGCGCGGCGCCGACGGGGTGCGCCGCATCAGCCGGATCACCGCCGCCTACGACCTCCTCGGCGAGCTCGAGGACAGCTGAGCCCAGCGCTCACCGCACAGCGCCTCACCGCACAGAGCGCAGCGCGCACAGCACAGCACACTCAGCACATCGACCCCGCACAGCAGAAGGGGCGAGCCCGCAGGCTCGCCCCTTCCTCGGTTCCCCCGGGTCAGATCAGGTCAGGGTTCTCCGCGTAGACCTCCTCGAGCAGGCTGGTGTCGAAGTAGTCCTCCACGGCGAGGTCGTAGCCGGCCGCGACCAGCGCATCCACGTTCTGCTGCATGAGCTCGTCGGACATGGTCAGCAGACCGTCCGCGTCGGTCTCGTCGGTGCTGACCAGCGCCACCTGCTCCTCGGCCTGGCGGGTCTCCTTCTCCATGTCCAGGCCCAGGTCCTGGCCGTAGTCCTCGACCGCGAGGCGCGCGCCCTCCTCGGGCTCGGCGATCGCGTCCTTCCAGCCGCGGATGAGCGCCACCAGCGCCGCCTTCAGCAGGTCGCGCTGGGTCTCGATGGACTCCTGGGTGACCACGATGCTCTCGGCCATGAACGGCAGGCCGTTGTCCGCCAGCGGCAGGTTCACCACGTCCTCGCCGGCGAGCTCCAGGGTCAGCGCCTCGTTGGTGAGGTAGCCGAAGAACCCGTCGACCTCGCCGTTCAGGAGCGGCTGCGGATCGTACTGCACCGGCACCTTCTGCAGCTCGGTCGCGTCGATGCCGTTGGCGGAGAGGAACCCGTCGAACAGGGTCTCGTTCACGCCGGTCTGCACGCCGATCCTCTTGCCGACGAGGTCCGCCGGGGTGGCGATCGGGGCGGCGTCGCCGAGGGAGATGATCGTGAAGGGGTTCTTCTGGTAGGTGGTGCCGATGATCTTCAGCGGCGCCTCCTCGTCCTGGATCAGCGGCGCCACGCCGAGCGGCGAGGTGGTGCCCATGATCGCCGAGCCCGAGAGGACCATCGTCTCGCTCGAGGTGCCGGACGGGCCGCCGGCGATGAGGTTCACCTCGGAGAACCCGGCCTCCTCGAAGTAGCCGCGGTCGATGGCCATGTACTCGCCGGCGAACTCCGCGTTCTTGATCCACGAGAGGTTGATGTCGAGCGTGCCGTAGTCGGCCGCGGCCTCCCCGCCGTCGGAGGAGCCGCCGGAGGCGGACTCGGCATCGGCCCCGCCGCAGGCGGCCAGCGACAGGGCGCCGAGCGCGGCGAGGGACGTGCCGATCACGACGCGTCGGGTCGGGGCGGAGGCAGAGGTGCGAGGGGTCTTCATGGCGTTCGCCTTCTTCTCAAGGGGTGCAGCGCCTCGGGGCAGTGGCGGCGAGTCCGACGCTAGGGATCGTGTGTTTCAGCGGGCGCCTGGGCCTGTTTCACGGCGGTTACATCTGCAGAGCAGACCCGCGAAACACATGTTTTACACGGGAGAAACGGTCCGGCCGCACCCGATTCCTAGCGTGGAGGAACCAGGGCGGGACCCGGCCGCGCAGCCTGTCGCAGGCGGCGCGGGGGGCCCGCCGACCGCCGGAGGAAGGACGCCGTCATCAGCCACGTCACCACCCACGTGCTCGACACCGGCACCGGCCGGCCCGCCGTCGGCGTCGCCGTGACTCTCCTGGATGCAGGCGGCTCCGAGGTCGCGACCGGGGTCACCGACGCCGACGGGCGCGTGCGCGACCTCGGCCCGATCGCGCTCGTGCCGGGCGCCTACCGCCTCCGCTTCGCGACCGGCGCCTACTACGCCGAACGCCGCCAGGTCACGTTCTTCCCCGAGGTCGAGGTGGCCTTCTCCCTCGACGAGGGCCACGCCCATGTGCCGCTCCTGCTGAGCCCCTTCGCCCACTCCACCTACCGAGGCAGCTGACATGCTCGAGACCACCACCCCGCAGACCCCCGCCGGTCAGACCCCCGCCGGTCAGACCCCCGCCCCGTCGGCCGCCCCCGCGGGCTCCGCGCCCGCCGGCTCCGCCCCCACCGCCGTGCTGGGCCGGAACCAGTACGGCAAGGCCGAGGTGCGGCTCGTCCACGTGGACCGCTCCACCCCGCGCCATGCGCTGACGGACCTGAACGTCACCTCGATGCTGCGCGGCGACTTCGAGGACTGCTACCGCACCGGCGACAACGCGCGCGTCATCGCCACCGACACGCAGAAGAACACCGTCTACGCCTTCGCGAAGCAGTACGGCGTCGCCGGTCCCGAGCGGTTCCTGCTGCGCCTGGCCGAGCACTTCATGGCCGAGGGGACGTGGCTGACCGGCGGGCGCTGGGAGGCCGAGCAGTTCGGCTGGGCGCGCATCATCGCCGCAGGTGAGGGGCACGACCACTCCTTCGTGCGCACCGGCCCCGAGGTCCGCACCGCCGCCGTCACCGTCCAGGACGGCGCCACCCACGTGATCGGCGGGATCAAGGACCTCGTGGTCCTGAAGTCGACCGGCAGCGAGTTCCACGGCTTCCCGCGGGACCGGTACACGACCCTGCCCGAGACCACCGACCGCATCCTCGCCACCGAGGTCACCGCCCGCTGGCGCTTCCGTGAGCCCATCACGGCCGACGGGACCTCCGGCGTCGACCCGGACGAGACCTTCGCGGCGGTGCGCGCGGTGCTGCTGGAGACCTTCGCGACCACGCACTCCCTGTCCCTGCAGCAGACCCTCTTCGCGATCGGCGAGGCCGTGCTCGCCGCCCGTCCGGAGCTGGCCGAGATCCGCATGGTCATGCCCAACAAGCACCACTACCTCGTGGACCTCAGCCCCTTCGAGCTCGGCAACGACAACGAGGTGTTCCTCGCCGGGGACCGCCCCTACGGCCTCATGCAGGCCGCGGTCACCCGCCCCGGCGAGCCCGACCAGCCGGCCGCCTGGGAGTGGCTCGGCGGATTCTGCTGAGGCCCCGGACCATGCCAGGACCAGGGACGACGGCCGCGACGAAAGCCGGGACGAGCTCCGGCGAGCTGCACACCGTCCGCGCCCACGAGATGCTGCTCGGGGACCGGCTCGTCGCGGCCGAGCTCGACATCGAGGACGGCCGGATCACCGCGATCCGCCCGCTCCCGGACGAGGCACCGCGCCTGCCCGGCACCCTCGTCGTCCCCGACGGTCTGCAGGTGCTGCCCGGGAACGTGGACACCCACGTGCACATCAACGAGCCCGGCCGCACCGAATGGGAGGGTTTCGCGACCGCCACCCGGGCCGCCGCGCTCGGCGGGGTCACGACCCTCGTGGACATGCCGCTGAACTCCATCCCGCCCACGATCGACGTGGCGTCCTTGCGCGTGAAGCAGTCCGCCGCCCGTGACGCGCTCGCGGTGGACCTCGGGTTCTGGGGCGGGATCGTCCCCGGCAACACCGCCCAGCTGCGCCCGCTGTGGGAGGCGGGCGTGATGGGCTTCAAGTGCTTCCTGCTGCCGTCGGGGGTGGACGAGTTCCCGCCGGTCGACGCCGCCCAGCTGCGCGCGGCGATGCATGAGGTCGCCACCTTCGACGGGCTCGTGATCGTCCACGCCGAGGACGCCTCCACCATCGACGCCGCCCCGGCGGTGCCGTCCGCGACGTACACCGACTTCGTCGCCTCCCGGCCCGAGTCCGCCGAGGTCACCGCGATCGCGGGGCTCATCGAGGCGGTGCGCGAGACCGGGGCCCGCACCCACCTGCTCCACCTCTCCAGCGCCCGCGCCCTGGACCTCATCCAGCAGGCCAAGGCGGAGGGTCTGCCGCTCACGGTCGAGACCTGCCCGCACTACCTGTGCTTCGCCGCGGAGGCCGTGCCGGATGCGTCGCCGGAGTACAAGTGCTGCCCGCCGATCCGCGACGCCGGCAACCGCGACGCCCTCTGGCAGGGCCTCGAGGCCGGGCTCATCGACATGATCGTCACCGACCACTCGCCGTCCTCCCCGGCGGAGAAGCACCGCGGCGCCCCCGACCTCCAGCAGGCCTGGGGCGGGATCTCCGGACTCCAGGCCGGATTCACCGCCATCGCCGCCGAGGCCCGCACCCGCGGCATCGACATCGCCCAGGTGAGCGGCTGGATGGCGCGGGCGACCGCCGACCTCGTGGGCCTCGCCCACAAGGGCCGCCTCGAGGTGGGCGCCGACGCGGACCTGATCCTCTACGACCCGGCCCGCCCCCAGACCCTGCGCGCGGACCGCTTCGCCCACCGTCACCCGCTCTCCGCCTACGACGGCCTCGCGCTCCAGGGCGCGGTGGTCGATGCAGTGCTGCGAGGGCAGATCCTCGCGGCCGGCGAGGACGCGTCCCCGCGCGGCCGGTTCCTCAGGGGGCCCGGGGCGACGGCGCCCGGCGCGGAGCAGGCGGGAGCGGGCGCATGAGCGACACCCTCGCCGCGCCGCTCCCGGGTGGCCTCGCCGCGGCCTGCACCCGCTGGCTCGAGGCCGGCAAGCCCCTCGCGCTCGCCACCATCGTCGCGACCGAGGGCTCCGCGCCCCGGCCGCTCGGCACCACGATGGTGATCGGGGAGGGCGGGCTGGTGCGCGGCTCCCTCTCCGGCGGCTGCGTCGAGTCGGACCTCATCGAGCAGGGCCTCGAGGTGCTCGCCACCGGCGTGCCCGAGCGCCGCACCTACGGCTACACCGACGCCGCCGCCTGGGAGGTGGGGCTCATGTGCGGCGGCGGCATCGACGTGCTCGTCCAGCCCCTCGCCGCCCCGCACCCCGCCGCGGGACTCGACGCGCTGCTCGACGGTGCACCGGGAGCCCTGCTGTGGAGCCTCGACGAGCCGAGCCGCCGCCTCGCCCTGCCCGTCCCGCTCGCCGACGAGGCGGGGGAGTGGGAGGGCCCGCTCGCGGCGCTGCTCGGCGGGGCCGACGGGCCCGGCGCGACCGACGAGGGCGACGCGACCGGCGGGCCCGGCGCGACCGGCGGGCCCGTGCACTCCGTCGACCCCGCGCTCGTGCGCCGCCTCGCCGCACAGCTCGCCGCCCGCACCTCCGCCGGCGAGACCGGCATCATCGCCCTGCCCTTCGACTGCGGTCTGCCCGCCGAGGGCATCCCGGGCCTGCCCGCCCCCGATGCCCCCGAGCTGTTCCTCCTCGTGCGGCGTCCCGCCCCGCGCCTGATCGTCAACGGCACCACCGACCTCGCCGCGGCGCTGCTCGCCCAGGGCCGCACCCTCGGCTACGACACCACGGTCGTGGACCCGCGCAGCACCTTCCTCACCAGCGAGCGGTTCCCCGCCGCGGACCGGATCGTCGTCGCCCGCCCCGACCGCTACCTCCGCGAGGAGGACGAGGCCGGGCGGCTCGACCACCGCACCGTCATCGCGTGCCTGGGGCATGATCCGAAGATCGACGACCCCCTGGTCGAGACCGCGCTCTCCCTCCCGGTCGCCTACGTCGGCGCGATGGGCTCTCGACGCACCCACCACGAGCGGATCCGCCGCCTCCTCGAACGGGGCGTCACCACCACCCAGCTCCAGGCCCTGCACTCGCCGATCGGCCTGGACCTCGGCGGCTCCACCCCCGCCGAGTTCGCGCTCTCCGTCATGGCGGAGGTCGTCGCCGAGCGCACCGGCCGCGCCGCCGCGAGACCGCTGCGCACCACCACCGGTCCCCTGCACGGAAGCATCCCCGCATGACCACCACCCCGCAGACCTCCCGCCCCGCACCCCCGGCCGGAGCCCCCGTGATCGTCGACGGCACCCCCGCCGCGACCCCGCCCCGCCCCGGCCAGTGCCTGCGCACCTACCTGCGCGACCTCGGCCGGCTCGGCGTGAAGAAGGGCTGCGACGGAGGCGACTGCGGCGCCTGCACCGTGCACCTGGACGGCAAGCTCGTGCACAGCTGCGTCGTCCCCGCCGTGCGCGCCGCCGGCTCCGCCGTCACCACCATCAACGGCCTCGCCGCGACCGCCCCCGCACCCACCGAGATCCCGGCAGGTGGCGCAGCCCCGTCGGCCGCCGCAGCCCCGTCGGCCGGCGCAGCCCCGTCGGCCGACGCGATCCCGCCCGCCCCGGCGGGCCCTGCCACCCCGCCCGAGCACCCCGTCCAGTGCGCGTTCCGCACGGCGCAGGGCTTCCAGTGCGGGTTCTGCACCCCCGGCATGATCATGACCGCCGCGGCGCTGACCGACGGGGACCGCGCCGACCTGCCCCGCTCCCTGAAGGGCAACCTGTGCCGCTGCACCGGCTACTCCGCGATCGAGGACGCGATCGGCGGACACGTCCACGTCGAGGACGGTGCCGCCGCCGGCCGCAGCCTGGGCGCCCCGGCCGCGCGCCGCGTCGTCACCGGCACCGAGCCGTACACGCTCGACGTGGACCCGGCGACCCTGCCGGGGCTGCTGCACCTGAAGATCCTCCGCTCCCCGCACGCCCACGCGCGGATCCGCAGCATCGACACCGCCGCGGCGCTCGCGATCCCCGGCGTGCACACCGTCCTCACCCACGAGGACGCCCCGGCCACCCTGTTCTCCACCGGCCAGCACGAGCACCTCGCCGACGACCCGCTGGACACCCGCGTCCTGGACGACACGGTCCGCTTCGTCGGCCAGCGCGTCGCCGCCGTCCTCGCCGACACCGTCGCCGCCGCCGAGGCCGGGGTGCGCGCCCTGCAGGTCGACTACGAGGCGCTCGAAGCGGTCACCGACCCGGCCCTCGCCCGCTTCGGCCCGGCCCTGCACGGCGAGAAGACCGGCGCCTCCGGCATCGCGGATCCTGCGACGAACCTTGTCACCGCCCTGCACACCCGCGTCGGCGATCTCGACGACGGGCTCGCCCGCGCCGCCGTGGTCGTAGAGCGCGAGTTCGAGACCCAGCGCGTCCAGCACGTCAGCCTCGAGCCCCACGCCGCCATCGCGACCCTCGACGAGGACGGGACGCTCGTGGTCCGCTCGAGCACCCAGGTGCCCTATCTGGCAAAGCGCACCCTGGTGCGCCTGTTCGACCTGGACGAGGAGAAGGTGCGGGTGATCGCGCCGCGCGTCGGCGGCGGCTTCGGCGGGAAGCAGGAGGTGTTCACCGAGGACCTCGTGGCGCTCGCGACCCTGCGCACCGGGCGGCCCGTGCAGCTCGAGCACACCCGCACCGAGCAGTTCACCTCCACCTCCGTGCGCCACCCCATGCGGTTGAAGGTCCGCGCCGGCGCCGGCACCGATGGCCGACTCACCGCCCTGCACCTCACCCTGCTGTCCAACACCGGCGCCTACGGCAACCACGGCCCCGGCACCATGTTCCACGGCACCGGCGAATGCCTCGCCGTCTACAACAGCCCGGTCAAAGCTGTGGACGCCGAGGTGGTGTACACCAACACCGTCCCCTCCGGCGCGTTCCGCGGCTACGGCCTCAGCCAGACCGTCTTCGCCGTCGAGTCCACGATGGACGACCTCGCCCGCGAGCTCGGCATGGACCCCTTCGCCTTCCGCCGCCTGAACGTGATCCGCGAGGGCGACCCCATGATCTCCACCTCGCCCACCCCCACGGCCGACGTCGAGTACGGCTCCTACGGGCTGGACCAGTGCCTTGACCTGGTCGAGGAGGCGCTCGCCGCGTCTGGTGAGGGGCTGGGGGAGTCGGCCGACGGGTCTCCTGGCGGGGCCGGCCGGGCGGCCGACGAGGCTGCCGGCGCGGGCGCGCCGGGGCCCGACTGGGCCGTCGGCACCGGGATGGCGCTGTCGATGCTGGACACCGTCCCGCCGCGCGGCCACTTCTCCCACAGCCGCCTGGCGCTCCGCCCCGACGGCACGATCGAGGTGCGCGTGGGCACGGCCGAGTTCGGCAACGGCACCACCACCGTCCACGTCCAGCTCGCCGCCGCCGCGCTCGGCTGCGCCCCCGACCGGCTCACGATCCTGCAGTCGGACACGTCGCTGATCGGTCACGACACCGGGGCGTACGGCTCCGCGGGCACCGTCGTCGCCGGCAAGGCGACGCTCCACGCGGCGCAGAGGCTGTTCGGGCTGCTCGCCCAGCGGGCGTCGGCGCTCGCCGGGGTGGCGACGGCCGACGAGAGCGCTGCCGCCGGTGGCCTCGCGCCTGCCGGTGAGCACGCTCCCGGCGGTGGCCGCGAATTCGGCGGCGACCGCGCAGGCGACTGGGCGGGTGAGGCCGCGGGCCTCCGCCACAGCCCGACCGACACCCTCGTCACCTGGGAGGACCTCGCCGCGAGCAGCACCGAGGACTCGCCTCTCGAGGCCGAGGCGCACTGGGACGGCTCGCCCCGCTCCGTCGCCTTCAACGTCCACGGGGTGCGGGTCGCGGTGCACCGCCGCACCGGCGAGCTGCGGATCCTGCAGAGCGTGCAGGCGGCCGATGCAGGCTTCGTCGTGAACCCCCTGCAGTGCCGCGGCCAGGTGCAGGGCGGGGCCGCGCAGGCCCTCGGCGCGGCGCTGCACGAGGAGGTGATCGTGGACGACGCCGGGAAGGTCACCACCGACATCCTGCGCCAGTACCACGTGCCCACCTACGCGGACGTGCCCCGCACCGAGGTGCTCTTCGCGACCACCAGCGACCGCCTCGGCCCGCTCGGCGCGAAGTCCATGAGCGAGAGCCCCTACACCCCGGTCGCCCCCGCCCTCACCAACGCGGTGCGCGACGCGGTGGGCGTGCGGATGACCTCGCTGCCCATGAGCCGCGACCGGCTCTACCTCGCGATGAAGGCCGCGGGCGTCGTCCCCGGCCGCGTCGCCTGAGCGAGCCCGGACCGGCCGACGGGCCGACGCGCACGGCCTCGTCGGCCGGCCCGTCGGCCCGTCGTGGACCTGGCTCGAGCGGTCAGCTCGCGTGCACTCCGGTGCCGCGGGCGTTGTAGAGGGTCGCGCCGCCGCCGGCGACGAGGTCGCGGTAGTCGGCGAGGACCTGGACCGCCTCCTCGCGCAGCACCCCGGTCTCCACCTCGATGCCGCGCTCGGCGAAGCGGCCGATCCAGTCCTCGGGCATGGGGCCCTCGTCGAAGCCGGTCAGCTCCTCCACCTCGGGCCCGTCCACGGCGATGACCAGACGCTTCACCCCGGACCACATGGTCGCGCCGTAGCACATGACGCACGGGCGGGCGTTGACCCACAGCTCCAGCGGCGCCGCCCCCGCTGCGCCCAGATCCCAGGTCCCGCGCCGCGCCTGGGCGAGGGACAGGGTGGTGACCTCGGCGTGCATGGAGGAGAGGCCCGATGCCAGCACCCGGTTCACGCCGGCGGTGACGATCTCGCCGCTGGCGGGGTCGCGCACGAGCGCGGCGAAGGGCCCGCCGCCGCCCTCGCGCATGTTGCGGTCCGCGAGCCTGTTCAGCAGCCGCATCAGCACCGTGCACGCCTCCTGCCCGTCCCCGACCGGGCCGTGCCCGAGCGCGGCGACCTCCTCGTCCACCCACACCGGCATCGACGCACCGAAGGAGGTGACAGGAGAGATGGTGTCGGAACGGTGCTGCGGGGCCATGGGTGCCTCCCGGCGGAGCGCGGGCCGTTGCGATGACGGCCCGGTGAGTGGGTGCGTGGGGTGGCGGGAGTGACGGGAACCGATCCGTCCCTCCGACCGCGGCCAGGCTAGGCGCGGGATGTGTCGACGGTGTTTCGGTGAAGCACGCGCTCGTGGCGAGTTCCGCCCAGGTCGATCCCGAGTCACTCCCGCGACGTCAATCCCGCGACCGCGCCGAGACCCGTCCGAGACCTGGCGAGACCTGCCCGGGCCCCGTGTTACGCCCCCGAAACAGGAGCGCACCCCTCACGAAACAGCCGTTCCATAGCGTGGCCGCCATCGGATGACCTGTTGCGGAGCACCTGCTCCGCAGGAGTTCCTGCGCAGCCCGGTCCCGGCCCCCGTCGGCCGCCCCGGACCCCACGCGCCGCACGGTCCCCGATACCGCGCAGGACCACCGCGCGGACGAGAACCAGTGGAAAGAAGCGCCCTCGATGCACCGCCGTCCTGCCGCCCCCGCCGCGCTCCCCGGAGTCACCGCCGAGCCCTCCCGCCGTCTGCTGCTGGCCGGTGCGCTCGCCGCCCCCGCCCTCGCCCTCGCGGGCTGCTCCGGGTCGGCCGACGGCGCGAGCGCGGGCGGCAGCCTCGGCACCCTCGAGGTGAACCAGAACTGGATCCGCACCACCGAGTTCGCCGGCGAGTACTTCGCCGACTCCCGCGGCTATTACACCGACGCCGGCTTCACGGAGGTCACCCTCATCCCCGGCGGCCCCTCCGGCACCTCCTCGGAGGCGATGGTGCTGTCCGACTCGGCACTGGTCGGGATGACGACCCCGCTGGCGGCCGGGTCGATGGTCGCGGGGGAGGAGGCGCCGCTGGTGCTGCTCGGTGCGAAGTTCCAGCGCAACCCCTTCACCATCTGCTCCACCTCCGCCACCCCCATCACCACCCCCGCCGACCTCGTCGGCAAGCGGATCGGCGTCGCCACCGGCACCAACGAGGTCCTCTTCGACGCGCTCCTCGAGGTCAACGGCATCGACCCGGCCGACGTCGAGCGGGTCACCGTCCAGTTCGACCCCCAGCCGCTGATCAACGGCGAGGTCGACGGCCAGATCTGCACCCTGACCAACGAGGCGATCACCGTCTCCCTCGCCGGGCTCGAGGCCGTGAACCTGCCGCTGGCCGACAACGGCCTGCCCTTCGTCTCCGGCGCCTTCGTCACCACTGTCCAGAACGTCGCCGAGCGGCGCGAGGAGCTGAAGGGCTTCCTCGCCGCCACCGTGCGCGGCTGGAAGGACGCCCTCGCCGACCCCGAGGAATCCGCGCGCCTGGCCTACGAGGAGTACGGCGCGGACCTCGGGCTCGACCCCGAGAAGGAGCAGCGCCAGGCCGAGGCCCAGAACCAGCTCGTGGTCAGCGACGAGACCGACGCGAACGGCCTGTTCACCATCTCCGACGAGCTCGCCGCGAAGAACATCGAGCTCCTGGCCCTGGCCGGGCACGAGGTCGACCAGGACGCCTTCTTCGACCCGACCCTGCTGCAGGAGGTCTACGAGGAGAACCCCGACCTGCTCCCCGCCTGACCCCACCCACGCACTGCCCCGCCAGCACCGCCACCCCTGATCCGGCACCCCGAAAGGGCACCAGAATGACCGCGCAGAGCACGCACCGCCCCACCACCGAGCTGCCCCGGGCCGGCGCCACCGGCATCGACCTCCAGGGCCTCAGCAAGACCTACACCTCCGGCCGGAAGCCCGTCACGGCCTTCACCGACACCGACCTCGAGGCCGACCGCGGCGCGTTCCTGTCGCTGCTGGGCCCGTCGGGCTGCGGCAAGTCCACGATCCTGCGGATCCTCGCCGGTCTCGAGACCCCCACCGCCGGCACCGCGCTCGTGGACGGGATGAGTCCCGCCGAGCTGCGGGCCAGCTCCCGCCTCGGCATCGCCTTCCAGGACTCGGCCCTGCTGCCCTGGCGCACCGTGCGCGGCAACATCCGCCTCGCCCTCGAGGTCGCCGGGAAGCTCGAGAACGAGCCCTACATCGACGACCTCCTGGACCTCGTGGGCCTGCGCGCCTTCGAGAACGCCAAGCCCGGCCAGCTCTCAGGCGGCATGCGCCAGCGCGTGTCCATCGCCCGCGCGCTCGTGGTCAAGCCCGAGGTGCTGCTGCTGGACGAGCCCTTCGGCGCGCTGGACGACATGACCCGCCAGCGCCTGAACCTCGAGCTGCTGCGCATCTGGACCGAGAAGCCCGCCACCACCCTCATGGTCACCCACGGCATCTCCGAGGCCGTGTTCCTCTCCGACCAGGTCGCCGTCATGAGCGCACGGCCCGGCCGGATCGTCGAGGTGTTCGACGTGGACCTGCCCCGCCCCCGCACCCCCGAGATGATGCGCACCCCCGAGTTCCACGCCCTGTGCGACCACGCCTCCGAGGTCCTCTTCGGCACCCCGACCGCCGCGCTCCCCGAGAGCGCCTGAGACGGGACGGAGACGCATCCCATGACCACCTCGACCGCCGCCGCGGAGAAGATGCCCGCCCCCGCCGCCGCGCCCCGTCGGCCGCGCGAGCCCCTGCCCCGCTGGGCGCTCGGCGCGCTCGGCACGCTCGGCGTCATCGCCGTGTGGTGGCTGCTCGCCGCGACCGTCCTGTCCGGGGCGGGCGCCGCCCCGGGCGGCGCGATCCCCACGCCCGGCGCCATCGTCGCCCAGTTCGCGGCCGACGGATGGAGCTACTACTCCCGCAACGCCTCCGTCACCCTCGCCGAGGCCGGCCTCGGCTACCTGGCCGGGAACGCGCTGGCCCTGCTGCTCGCCGGGGTGGTGATGGTGGTGCCCGCGCTCGAGCGGATCATCACCCAGCTGGGAGTGATCAGCTACTGCCTGCCGCTGGTCGCGATCGGCCCGATCATCTTCATCGTCCTCGGCCCGCCCACCTCCGGCGCCCCCTCCGGCACCGCCGTCGTCCTCGCCGCCCTGTCGGTGTTCTTCACGACCCTGGTCGGCTCCATCCTGGGCCTCCGCAGTGCCGACAAGGCCGCGCTGGACGTCATCACCGTGTACGGCGGCACCCGCCTCACCCAGCTGCGCAAGGTCCAGATCATCTCCGCCCTGCCCAGCGTCCTGAACTCCCTGAAGATCGCCGCGCCCGGCGCGCTGCTCGGCGCGGTGCTCGGCGAGTACGTCGGCGGCGTGGACCGCGGGCTCGGACCCGCGATGGTCAACGCCCAGCAGTCCCTCGAGATCGAGCGCGTGTGGGGCGTGGCCATCGTGTGCGGGCTCCTCGCCGGCGGCGCCTTCGCCGTCCTCGCGCTCATCGCCCGCTTCGCCACCCCCTGGTCCGCCGGCACCGAAGGAGGCAGGTCCTGATGACCCACGCCCTGAAGTCCCTCTCCCGCTCCACCCTCGGCGTGGCGATCTCCCTCGCCGTGGTCCTCGCGATCTGGGCCGGCGGCCTGCGGATCCTGGACGTCTCCAGCTTCATCGGCAAGGGCCCGCTGGACGTGTTCGGCTACCTCGCGCTGGACGAGGACGCCGCCGCCCACCGCGCCGCCGTCACCGAGAACCTCACCATCACCCTCGCCGATGCGGCGATCGGCTTCGTCGCCGGGCTCGCCCTCGCACTCGTCGTCGCCGCCGCGTTCACCCTGATCCGCGGCGTGGAGGATGCGCTGCTGCCCATCGCGATGCTGCTGCGCTCCGTGCCGCTGGTCGCCATGGCCCCGATCCTCATCCTCATCTTCGGGCGCGGCACCGCCACCGTCGCCGCGATGGGCGGGATCGTGGTGCTGTTCCCGGCACTGGTCACCATCGTGCTCGGGCTGCGCTCCGCGTCCCCGGCGATGGTGGACGTGGTCTCCGTGTTCGGCGGCTCCAAGGTCGCCGCGTTCCGCAAGGTCGCCCTGCCCGCCTCGCTGCCCGCCTTCTTCACCGCGCTGCGCATCTCCATCCCGGGCGCGCTCACCGGGGCGCTGCTGGCGGAATGGCTCGCCACCGGTCAGGGCATCGGCTACCAGATCGTCTCGGACGTCTCCCGCGCCCGCTACGAGAGCGTGTGGGCGTCGGTCGTGGTTGTCACCGCCGCGTCCCTGCTCCTCTACGGCATCGTCTCCGTGCTCGAGCGGCTCGTGCTGCGCCGCATGGGCCAGACGGTCTGAGCCCGTGGACCTCTCGACCGTCGAGGAGGTGCTCGCCACCGCCGACCCCGACGACTTCCGGGCTGGGGACGCCTGGCTCGGCGGCGGCACGGTCCTGTTCTCGTACGGCAGCGACCGCCTGCGCCGCCTGCTCGATCTGCGCTCGGCCGGCTGGGAGCCGTGGGAGCTGTGGGAGAGCGGTCTCGAGATCGCCTCGACCTGCACCATCGCGCAGCTCTACGCCCTCCCCGGCAGTGAGGCGCCCTATGGCGTGCTCCGCCCCGGCACGGCCCGGCAGGCGCGGGCAGGCGGGTTCCCGAGCGTCGAGGAGTGGCCCGCGACCGCGCTCATCCGCCCGTGCTGCGACGCGTTCGTCGCCTCCTTCAAGATCTGGAACACCTCCACCGTGGGCGGCAATGTCGCCACCGCCCTGCCCGCCGGGCCCATGACCTCCCTGCTCGCGGGCCTGGACGCCGACGCGCTGCTGTGGGCGCCGGGCGGCGGGAAGCGTCGCGTCCCGGTCGCGCAGCTCGTGCTCGGCGACGGCCGCACCGTGCTCGGTCGCGGGGAGCTGATCCGCTCCTTCCTCATCCCGCGCGCGTCGCTGGAGTCCCGGGCGGCGTTCCGGCGGCTGTCCCTGTCGAACCTGGGCCGCTCCGGTGCACTGCTCATCGGCCGCGACCTGGGCGATGGGCGCCTGCGCCTGACGATCACCGCCGCGACCGTGCGGCCCGTGCAGCTCGAGGTGCCGCTCGGCGCCGGGGACGCGGAGGTGGCTCGGCGGGTGGAGGCGGCGCTGCCGGCCCGGCTCGTCCACGACGACATCCACGGCCTGCCCGAGTGGCGGCGCGACATGTCCGTGCTGCTCGCCCAGGAGATCGTCGCCGAGCTCAGCGCCCCTCCCGGCCCGGTGCGGGAGGCGGCGCATCCGCTCGAGGGCGCGGGCGGGCACCTGCGCTGAGCGGGTCTGCGCCCGAGGCACCTCGATACGCATCGTCCCGCGCCGCCCCGGCCCCGCACGACCCCGTCGGCCGACCCCCGATGACCCGACCTCCAGGAGACCCCTCATGCCCCACGCCCCGTGCGACACCCTGATCCACTCCGCGCACCTGGTCGTGGACCGCGGGCGCGAGCTGCCCGGCGGCTGGATCGCGCTCACCGGCGGGCGGGTCGCCGCCGTCGGCGCGGCCGATGAGCCGACGCCCGAGGCGGCCGAGCGGATCGACGCCGGCGGGCGCCTGGTCACCCCGGGGCTCATCAACACCCACCACCACATGTACCAGAACCTCACCCGCGCCTACGCCCCGGCGATCAACGGGTCCCTGTTCGACTGGCTGACCGCCCTGTATCCGGTGTGGGCGCAGCTGGACGTCGACGACATCGAGATCTCCACCTGCGTCGCGATGATCGAGCTGCTGATGGGCGGCTGCACCACCAGCTCCGACCACCTCTACGTCCACCCCCGCCCGGGCTTCGTCGACGCGCAGGTGCGCGCCGCCCGCGAGGTGGGGATGCGGTTCGTCGCCACCCGCGGATCCATGACCCGCTCCGTCGAGGACGAGGGCCTGCCCCCGGCGTCCGTCGTCCAGGACCACGACGCGATCATGGCCGACGCCGAAGCGGTCATCGCCGCCCACCACGACCCGAGTCCCGGTGCGATGGTCCGGGTCGCGCTCGCGCCCTGCTCGCCGTTCTCCGTGTCCGAGCGGATCATGGTCTCCTCCGCCGAGCTGTCCGCGCGCACCGGCGTGCGCCTGCACACCCACCTCGCCGAGGACCACGACGAGGACGACTACTGCGCCGAGGTGTACGGCTGCCGCCCCGTCGAGTACCTCGAGCGGGTGGGCTGGGCGGGGGAGCGCACCTGGCTCGCCCACTTCATCTACCCGAGCGAAACCGAGGTCGCGCGGCTCGGCCGCGCGGGCGTCTCCGCCGCCCAGTGCCCGAGCTCCAACATGATGATCGGCCACGGCACGATGGACGCCCTGCGCTGGAAGGAGCTCGGGATGGCAGTGGGGCTCGGCTGCGACGGCTCCGCCTCCACCGACAGCGCGTCGCTGTGGATGGAGACCCGCAACGCCCTCCTGCTGGGCCGGCTCCGCAACGGCCCCGCCTCCATATTCCCGGGTCCCGTGGCGGCGCATCGGCCTGTTCATGCTGATCTCCTACGGCCTGTTCGCGCTGGCCGCCGCGCCGTTCTGGTTCCTGCCCGACGGCATCGCCCACCCTGCCTTCACCCCCGTGATCGCGGTCGGGATGTGGGCGCCCGCCGCGGCCTCCCTGATCATGGCCAAGGGCGTCGAGCGGGTCTCCTGGCGCACCCGCGTCGGCCTGCGGTTCCGCGGACGCTGGACGCGGATCCTCGCGTGGATGCCGCTCGGGCTCGTGCTGGTCGTCGGGATCCTGCTGCTCGGCGAGCTGGTCGCCGCCGTGCGCGGCGTCCCGGTGGATCTCACCGGTCGCACCTGGCTCGAGACCGGCATGGCCCAGGTCGCCGAGCAGACCGGGCAGGAGATCCCGGCGATCGCCCTCGTGCTGATCACTGCCGCCACCGTCGTCGCCGGCCTGGTCGTGACGATGCTCGCGACCCTCGGCGAGGAGATCGGCTGGCGCGGCTGGCTGTGGCCGGCGCTGACGCCGCTGGGCCGGATCCCCGCCGCGCTCGTCCGCGGTGTCTTCTGGTCGCTGTGGCACCTGCCCGTCGTGCTCATCGGCTACAACTACCCCGGCGCGGACCCGGTGGCGGCGGTGGCGATGTTCCTGCTTCCCTGCATCGCGATGACGCTGCTGTTCGGAGCCCTCACCGACCGCGCCGGCGGCAGCCCGCTGCCCGCAGCGCTCGCGCACGCCGGTATCAACACCCTCTCCGGCGTGCTCCTCGGGATCGCCGCCACCACCCAGACGATGGCGCACTACTCGCACTTCCTCGACGGTCCCCTCGGGATCGCCGGCGTGCTCCTCATGGCCGCGGCCGGGGGACTGCTGCTCCTCGGCCGGCGCGAGCCCGCGCTGCCGCGTCTGGACCCGCTCGGCGACGGACGGGTCCGGCAGACGAGCCCGGCCGACGGGTGAGCGCGCCGGGGCGGGCGCGTCACCGCCCCTGTCGTCGGTACTCCCGCGGCGTCATCCCGCACGCCGCGCTCACGTGCTCGTAGAAGCTCGACAGGGACCCGAACCCGGCCGCCTCGGCGATCTCGGTGACGCGCAGCGACGTGGTCAGCAGCAGGCGCTGCGCCTCGGCGACACGGCACATGGTCACGTACTGCCCGAGGGTCACGCCGACGGTGCGGCGGAACATCCTCGCGTTCGTGGCGAGCTGGAACGACTTCCTCTGACCGATGGTCGTGCTGCAGGGCAACGAGAGCCTCACCGTCCCGGTTGCCCTGTCCACGCTCACTAACAATCCGGCCTTCGCATCCCCCTGGGGTGCGGTGATGGCGGGCGCGACCAACATGGTGCTGCCGATCCTGGCGGTGTTCCTGGCGTTCCAGCGGCAGTTCGTGCAGGGGATCGCGAGCACGGGGATCGAGTGAGGCTCCTCAGCGCGCAAGCACCGACAGCTCCTGCCGCATGGCCGACGGCGCGACCGCTCGAGACTCTCGACCGACGCCGACGGCGGATCTGCCACCCGATGAGACTGCGCAGAGATGGCGGAGCCGCCGTCAGTGCTCGGCTGCCAGCTGGGTTCGGGCGACGGGCGCGATTACTTCCAGTTCAGATCATCGTGAAAGCCTTGCCGCCAGTTCGAGGTCTTCGTCCCCGAAGCCATCGGCGAAGGCGCTGGAATCGGGGTGAGCCGACTCGGTCAGGCCCTGCGTGGCGAGCTGCTGGCTCTCTCGGAACTGTGCCGCTTCAGGGTCTTCGCGGAACTCGATCAGGTCCCCAGCAACTTCAGCAAGGTGCTCGCGGACCTCAGCGGGGGTGGCATAGAAGAACTCGCGACGCAGGTTCACACGGTTCACTCGCTTGTCGGCGAAGCGACGATGCAGCTCTGCTTCCACTCCTACCGCATCATCGGCGAAGAACAGCGCATGGACATCGAAGCCGAAGGGCACTGACGCGTCCCCTAGCTCCCGCACGCGGTCCATGGGGTCGAGGCGGCGGGTCAGACCGATCTTCACCATCCGCTGGCCGAACGCTCCGACGTTCGAGATGACGTAGACATACCCGGCGCGGATATTGGCGGCGCGTTGGTCGACGTCCTCGATGCCCTGCTGGATCTCCGCGAGCTTGGCCTCCATACGCGCGAGCCCTTCGTCATCGCCCTTGTCGTGCATCGCCTGGCGGATGTTCTCGTAGTGCGCGAGCTCCTTGCGCAGACGATCGCGTTCGGCCTCGAGCTCCCGCTCCGCCTTCGCCTGCTCGCGCAGCTCGGCACGGCGCTCCTTCTCGAGCTCACGCTCGAACGCCTTTGCCTTCGCATGCCGGACTGCGAGCCGCAGCTCGCGGACCTTCAGCTCGATGTAGCTGGAGGAGATTTCGCCGTCGAAGGAGTCGAGGAGCTTTCCGATCGCATCTGCCGAGCGGGCGATCTTCTGAGCGCTGGCGTCCTCGTTGTTCGCTGTCGCGGCCGCGATCACTGCGTCGGCCTCTGCGTTGAACGCGCGCAAGGCGAGGGTGGCCATCCTGGTGGCAGCTCGACGTCGCTTCGCGGGGGTGAGGCCGGTCGTGTCGGCCTCCTTGGCAATCGTGATCGCAGAACCGTCCTTGACGGCGGACTTGATCTCGGTGCGCAGATCGCGCAGCTCGCCGCCGAGTGCGATGGAGTCCTGCGCCGGATGCGTACGGTCGAAATCTCCAGCACTGTCCATCGTGAGGTCGACGTTGAACTGTGCTACCTCGGCCCGGACTGTCTGAAGGTCTCTCCTAGCCTTGTTGAGCTGGTTCCGCGACTTCGCAAGTGCTTCCTCGTTCTCGACGATCTCGGGCCCGCCGTGCTCCTTGACCCAGCGATCCATCGACGCGTATGCACGGCTGCCGGCATCGAGGCGTGACTCGAGAAGGTCGATCTGCTTGCTCTGCCAGCCCAGGAGTTCTTGCGCCTTCGGAGTGAGGAGGAATTTGTCGAGAGCGCCGAGCGCGGGCTGGGCCTGCGGCTGGGAAGCGTGGGTCATGGAAATGGCATCTCATCTATGCACGGTGGTATGTCTAGATCGTATGGCGGCGATCAGACATCGGAACGGGGCGTGACAGTTCCGTGACTGGGCACAGCGCATGAATATTTCTGCCGTTCGCACCAGGTTCTCGGCACCGAGCTTTCCTGCACTGCACCGGGCTGTCCACAGCGCCATTCGCGGCGGCTGTGCGGAGACGATGGTGGCCGTATGCCGAAGAAGAAGAGTCGCTGCGAGCTCCGCTCAACGTCCCCGTCGCGACCGAGAGCTGCGGCCTCGGACACCCGCTCAGCCATCGACAGCATGTTGGACGACTTCGTGATCTGCCGCTCCGCGGCATCCCCGGAGCAGGCGGTCGATGAAGCTGGCCATGTCAAGCCGCTGTTCGTCTTCCTCGTAGGCTCCCACGGGGCCCCCAAGGTCCGGTGGACCGAGGTTCTTCGCGGTCCTCGCGGCGCATCGACGCTGCCATCAACAACATGGTGGTCGGAGCGGCACGGGCGCTTCTCGGCGAGCTGGTTCTCCCGGCTCTCGAAGCGGTCGAAGACCCCTCACGCCCCTCGACACCGGAGAACATCTGCGCCTACGCCGCTTCCCTCGGCGTCCGCGTCGACGACGCCGCGTCGCTGGCGAAGTTCACGGCCTGGTTCAACGGTCACCTCACGCGAGAGCAGCGTCTGCAGATCTCGAGCACCGGGCGATTCGAGGGGTGGCCCCCGAATCCGTCCGAGTCCGCGTGAGGTCAGCGCCCTGCCCGCAGGTGCCGTGAGCCCCAGCTTCTCTGCAGGCGCGCGGGGACTGGGCCGATGCTGATCTCCGCGCACCGCCTGGACGGCCGATCCACCCTGCGTCCAGCCAGACGTGAAGGGGCGAGATGCTGGGAGCAGAGCGCGGCGAGCGTGTGCCGGATGTGGCCCAGCGTCGTGTGATCAGGCGACTTGGACGCGGGCATCTCCAGTGACGTACTCCAGGGAGAGCTCCCCGCCGACGGCCTCGAGGTAGCCCCGGATCGTCCCGACCTTGGTGCTCTCCAGGTCGCCATGCTCGATCTTGGACACCTGGCGCTGCGTGACCCCGATGAGGTCGGCGAGCTGCTGCTGGGTGAGGCCGGCCGCCTCGCGCAGCTCCCGCAGTCTGTGGGCGCGGACCTCGGAGAGCATCCGCTCCTTGTGCTGGTCGACCTTCGTGCGGTCCACCGGGTTCTCTGCGAGGAATTCCTTCATCGACATCGCCATCTCGGTCACTCTCCTTCCAGCGTTCGCAGATGTTCACCGAACAGGTCGTCGGCGAGGGGGATGTTTCGCCGATACCAACTCTTCCAGTTCCCGGACTTGTCGCCCGCGACCAGGAGGATCGCCTGTCGGCCGGGATCGAAGGCGAACAGGATGCGCAGCTCGCTCCTGCCTGACGAACCCGGTCTGAGCTCCTTCATCCTCCTGTGCCGTGACCCGGACACCGTATCGACGAGCGGCCGCCCCAGATGAGGACCGTGCTCCTCGAGGAGTTCCACCGCGGCGACGACCTGCTCACGGGAGTCGTCGTCCAATGCCCGCAGCCAGTCGGCGATCGCAGCGATGTCCACCTGCCACATCACCTCACCCTAGAACCTGTAGGTTCTACAGGCAAGATGTGGGTGACTGCGGTCGCTGGGGCTGGCAAGGCGGTTCCACGCTGCGGTGCCCTGCATTCCGCTCTTGCGTGCACCACTCACCCCTGCACCAGTTCCCGCCGCGCCGCCGCCAGCACCGCCTCCGTCAGCCCCTCGAGCAGGGACGACGGAGTCTTCGCCACCTGCCAGTACAGCGCCGAGGTGACGGGCTCGCCACCGAGTGCGACCAGATCCCCGGTCGCCAGCAGCGGCTCGGCCTGCATGGTCAGCAGCATCCCCCAGCCGAGCCCGGCGACGACCGCATCGGCGAGCTCATGGGTGGAGGGGACGAGATGGTGCGGGGCGAGTGCGGGATCCACTCCCTGTCGGCGCAGCCAGGCGGACTGGAGGTCGTCGTGCGCGTCGTAGTCGATCCGCGGGGCGCGGGCGAGCACATCGGCATCGACCTCTTCCGCCCGTCCGGCCCAGCGCTCCCGCCATGCGGGGGAGGCGACCGCGACGTAGACGATCATCCCCAGCGGCACGGAGCGGAACCCCGGCGGCGCCGTCGGCGACGAGGTCACGGCCGCGAGGGCGGCGCCCGTGGTGAGCAGCCGCGCCGTCTCGTCCTGGTCCTCTCGCTGCAGCTCCAGCTGGGCGTCGTGCTCCCGGGCGAAGTCGGCCAGGGCCGGCAGGAACCAGGTGGCCAGGGAATCGGAGTTCACGGCGATGCCGAGGCGCGGCAGCTCGCCCTGGACGTCGAGCCCGAGCGCGGCGCTCGCCTCCTGCTCGAGCAGCGCCTGCCCCCGCGCGAAGCGCACCACCACCTCGCCGGGCGCGGTGAGCCGCACCGGCTTCGCCCGCACCAGGAGCCGCTGGCCCAGCTGCTGCTCGAGCAGCTTCAGCCGCTGGCTCACGGCCGACGGGGTCATGTGCAGGTGCCGTGCCGCGACCTCGAGGGTGCCCTGCTCGGCGACGATCCGGAGCGTCTCGGCGAGGGAGGGGTCGATGCGCATTCCCGGATCCTAGATGAAGCTGTGCTTCAGACAGTGAAGGAATCCTCGCTGGTGCTTCACGTCCGCTGTGCCTACCGTCGAGCAGGTGACCATCGCACTGCACGGCCTCCTCGCCGGCCTCACCCTCATCATCGCCATCGGCTCCCAGAACGTGTTCGTGCTGCGTCAGGGGATCCGCCGCGAGCACGTGGGCGCTGTGATCGCCGTGTGCATCGCCTCCGACGTCGTGCTGATCAGCGCGGGCGCCGGCGGGCTCGGCGCGCTGGTGAGGGCGATGCCAGAGGTGGTGGAGGTCGCGCGCTGGGCCGGGGTCGCGTTCCTGCTCGGCTATGCGGCGCTCGCCGCCCGTCGGGCGCTGCGCGGCGGGGAGGCGCTCACGGCCGACGGGACCGCGCGGCCGGCTCGCCCCCGCGGCACCGGCCGCGCCGCTGCGGTGACCACGGCGCTGGCGCTGACCTGGCTGAACCCCCACGTTTACCTCGACACCGTGCTGCTGCTGGGCTCGATCGCCTCGACCCACGGCACGCAGGCCTGGCAGTTCGTGCTCGGCGCGCTGCTCGGCAGCACGCTGTGGTTCACCGCGCTCGGGTTCGGGGCGCGCTATCTGGGGCGATTCCTCTCCAGCCCGCGCTCCTGGCAGGTGCTGGACGGGGTCGTCGCGGTGACGATGGTGGCCGTCGCGGGAATGCTCGCCGTGGGGTGAGGGAGAGCGAGGCGCCATGAATACCGCGGCGACCCAGCTGAACCCACGTGCCGAGGCGGACGGAGGCGGCCGTGCGGGCACAGCGCCTCCCGCACCTCATTAGGCTCGGTCCCACCATCTCCCCGAGAGTCGGGCGCCCTCGTCGCCCCGGACAGGGGGCACCTCATGACCCTCGACCACCTGCTCGCCCCCGACGCCAGCCTCGAGAAGGTCGTGAGCGGCTTCACCTGGGTCGAGGGACCCGCCTGGATCCCCGCCCGCGGCGTGCTGCGCTTCAGCGACATCCCCGGCAATCGGGTGGTGGAGTTCTCCGAGGCCGACGGCACCACGACCGTGATCAGCGACGACGCCGAGTTCACCAACGGCCGCACCCTCGCCCGCGACGGCTCCGTCATCGAGTGCTCCCACGGCCGGCGCACCGTGCAGATCGATCGCTCCGCCTCCGAGCCCGGCGCCGACTACGCCCCCGAGATCCTCGTGGACCGCCTCGATCCTGCGGACGGGTCGCTGACCCCGGTCGTGATCGACGTGGAGGCGTCCAACGGCCTCGCCTTCTCCCCGGACGAGGGAGTCCTGTACGTCTCGGACTCCTCCCTCTCCCCGGCCGAGGCGGACCCGCCCGCTGGGCGACCCCGCGGCCACTCGATCCACGCCTACGACGTGATCGCGGGGCGCCATGCGAAGAACGGCCGGGAGCTGGTCGAGGTGAGCCCGGGACTGCCCGACGGCTTCCGCGTGGACGCTGAGGGGAACCTCTGGTCCTCCTCCCTCTCCGGGATCCAGGTGTTCACCCCCTCCGGCGAGAAGCTCGGCGAGAACCCCGTGCCGGAGAAGGCCGCGAACTGCGCCTTCGGCGGCGCCGACGGTACGACTCTGTACATCTGCGCGAGCACCTGCATCTACCGGATCCACGCCCGGGCCAGAGACGCCGTCGCGGACCGTCTGGCGGGATCGTCCGGGCGGCCCTGACCTACTGGTCCGTCCTCTCGGTCGTCCTGCGGAACCGCCCCGCGCCCGGGTGCCGGTGAACTAGTGTGCGAGCACGGACCCGACGAAGGGAGCGCGTGATGAGACGGCCGCTGCCGTTCCTGGACAGGACCGCGCCCGAGGCCTGGGACCTGCTCGGCGAGGTGCGCCGCGCCGTCGCGGAGCAGAACGAGTCCGCCGGGATCGCGACGACGACGCTCGAGCTCATGTACCTGCGCATCTCCCAGCTCAACGGCTGCGCCTTCTGCGTGGACCTCCACCACCGCCGCGCCGTGCGCGCCGGCGCGCCGGACGACCAGGTCGCGCAGCTGCCCGTCTGGCGCGACTCGCCCAGCTTCGATGCCGTCGAGCGCGCCGCGCTGCTGCTGGGCGAGACGGTCACGACCCTGCCCGAGCCGATGGTCCGCGACCGCGACCTGATGACCGCCCGCGACGTGCTCGGAGAGCAGGCCTTCGCGGCGCTGGAGTGGTCCGCGGTGCTGATGACCACGTACAACCGTCTGTCCGTGCTCTCCCACCACCCCGTGCCCGGCGCCCGCTGACCGCCGCGCCCTCCTCAGGAAGGACCCCCGATGACCGAGGACACCACCCCCGCAGAGACCGTCGACCCGGCCGACCAGACCGTCGAGGTGCGGGAGAACCCCGAGCGGCAGCGCTTCGACATCCTCGTCGGTGGCCGCCAGGCAGGCTTCGCGACGTTCACCACCCCGGCGGAGAACCCCGATGACCAGCGGATCTTCTACCACACCGTCATCGACGACGCCTTCGGAGGACGCGGGCTCGCCGGCGTGCTCACCCGCGGCGCGCTCGCCGCGAGCGTCGAGCAGGGCAAGCGGATCGTGCCCGTCTGCCCGTACGTCGCTCGCTGGGTCCGCGGCCACGACGACTTCGCGGACTCCGTGGACCGGGTGAAGTCCGTCCACCTCGAGGCCGTGCGCGCCGCGAACGCCGAGGCCGACGGCACGGCATCATGAGCTGAGCAGCCGTCCGCGCCTCTCACCGCCCGAGAACGCCGCTGTCGTCACGCCCGCCCCGCGTGCGACGCTCGCAGGTGACTACGCTGTCGAGGGGTCGCGACGGCCCCGAGCACCGCAGCGTGCTCGCAGCACCCGAGGCGAAGGAGCAGCCGGAAATGCGCACACCGAGGAACCAGCGATCGGCCGAGGCCGTCGAGGCCTTCACCCGGATCATGGGGCGCAAGCACGTGCTCACCTCGGCGCGTGCCACCGCGCCGTACACCACGGGCGACCGCTTCGGCGCCGGTGACGTGCTCGCCGTGCTGCGGCCCGGCTCGCTGGTGGACATGTGGCGGGCGCTGCAGGTATGCGTGGACCACGATCTGATCGTCATCACCCAGGCCGCGAACACGGGTCTCACCGGCGGCTCCGGCCCCGGCGACCAGGACTACGACCGCGACGTCGTCATCCTCTCCACGCTGCGGATCGACGGGATCCACCTCATCAACGATGCCCGCGAGGCGATCAGCCTGGCCGGCGCCACCCTGTTCTCGCTCGAGGAGAAGCTCGCCGCGCACGACCGCGAGCCTCACTCGGTGATCGGCTCGAGCTCCATCGGCGCGACCGTCGTCGGCGGCATCGCGAACAACTCCGGCGGCTCCCAGATCCGCAAGGGCCCCGCCTATACGGAGCAGGCGATCTTCGCGCGCGTCGATGAGGACGGCCGGATCCACCTGGTGAACCACCTCGGGATCGATCTCGGCACCGACCCCACGCACATCCTCGACCGGCTCGAGCGCGGGGACTGGGACGCCGCCGACGTCACCCCGCCGCCGCCCGACTCCACCAGCACCGACTACGCGGACCACGTGCGCCAGCTGGTCGACACCCCGGCGCGCTTCAACGCCGACCCGACCTTCCTCCACGAGGCCTCCGGCAGCGCCGGCAAGATCATGGTGTTCGCCGTGCGCACCCGCACCTTCCCGCTCGAGAAGGACAAGGTCCCCTTCTACATCGGCACCGACCGCCCTTCCGATCTCGAGGCGCTGCGCCGCCGCATGCTCGCCGCCGAGGGCCCGCTGCCGATCTCCGGCGAGTACATGAGCGCGCACGCCTTCGACCTCGCGACCGAGTACGGCAAGGACACCTACGTCTCCCTCAAGCACGCCGGCTCCGCCACCCTGGTGCGCATGTTCGCGCTGAAGGCCTGGGCCAACGGCGTGTTCGCGAAGCTGCCCGGCTTCGGACCCTCCACCGCCGATGCGATCTCCCAGAAGCTCTTCTCCCTGGTGCCGGAGAGGATCCCGCGGCGACTGACCGACTTCCGCGACCGCTTCGACCACCACCTGCTGCTGGTGGTCAGCGGCAGCGAGCGCGAGGCGACGCAGCAGCTCCTGCGCGAGTTCTTCGCGGAGCCGGAGCACGAGGGTGCTTTCTTCGAGTGCGACGCCGACGAGGCCCAGAGCGCGACCCTGATCCGCTTCGGCGTCGCCAGCGCCGCGAGCCGCTGCTTCGTCATGCGCCGCGCCGAGGCCTCGGAGATGGTCACCTTCGACGTGGCACTGCGCCGCGACGACGAGGACTGGCTGGAGCGCCTGCCCGAGGAGATCTCCGACCAGCTGCTCGAGAGCGCCTACTTCGGACATTTCTTCTGCCACGTCCTGCACCAGGACCATGTGGCGAAGAAGGGCGTGGACCCGGTCGCGTTGAAGAAGCGGATGACGCAGCTGCTGGTGGACCGCGGGGCTGCGGTCCCGGCCGAGCACAATTACGGCCGGATCTACCCGGCCCCTGAGCAGCTGGTCGCCCACTACCGTGAGCTCGACCCGCTGAACATGTTCAACGCCGGGGTGGGGGAGACGTCGGCGAAGAAGGGGTGGGGGTGAGCGGCGCGGCCGGACCGGCCGCGCCCCTCCTTCCTCTCATCGAGCGGCGATCTCCTCGAGCTGAGCAACCCACGCGTCGACGCGCTGAGGGTCGGCCCAGCTGATCTCGAGCGAGTTGCGGGCCAGCTGCACGACCTCCTCGCGGCTGAGCTCCTGGGCGATGGCCAGCGCCTCGAGGTTGTCGCCCACGTACCCGCCGAAGTAAGCGGGATCGTCCGAGGCGACCGAGATCTTCAGCCCCTGACGCAGGAGGTCGGTGATCTCCTGACCCTTCATCTGCTCGGTGACGAAGGAGTTCGACAGCGGGCAGCAGGTGAACCCGATCCCGCGCTCCTTCGCCTCGGCGACCAGGGAGCCGTCCTCGAGGATGTTCGTCCCGTGATCGATGCGCTCCACGCCGATCCGATGGAGCACTGTGGCGATATTGGCGATCGACTGCTCCTGGTCGATGTCGCAGTGCATGGTCAGGCGGTAGCCGGCCTGCTTCGCGGCGGCGAAGACCGCGGCGAACTTCTCGGGCGGGTTGCCGCCCTCATCGGAGTCCAGCCCCACCCCGAGGATCCGGTCGCGATAGGGCAGCGAGGCTGCGAGCGTCTCCTCGGCCGACTCGACGCTGTGATCACGCAGGAAGCACATGATCAGCGCGGCCTCCACGCCGAGGCCCCGTGCCTCCTGCACAGCCGACCAGAGCCCGTCGACCACGGCGGCGAAGGGCACGCCGCGGCTGGTGTGGGCCTGCGGGTCGAAGAAGATCTCCGCGCGCACCACTCCGTCGGCGGCGGCGCGTTCGAAGTACGCCATGGCCAGGTCATGGAAGTCCTGCTCGGTGACCAGCACCTCCATGGCCGGGTAGTAGACGGCCAGGAAGCTGGTGAGATCGGTGAAGTCGTACGTCGCACGCACCTGCTCCACCGTGCTCTGCCCGATGTCGACACCGTTGCGGCGGGCCAGCTCGAGCTTCAGCTCAGGCTCGAGGGTGCCCTCGATGTGCAGGTGGAGCTCTGCCTTCGGCAGGGAATCGATGAACGGGCGATCGTAGCTGGGCATGACGGGCGGTCTCCTCGAGGTCACAGGGCAGGACTCGGCCAGGATAGGAGGCTCGCTGCACTTCAGTGCGGTGCGATCACGGCAGTGCGGGGTCTATCCGTCGATCGGTCAGATCAGTCCCCGGACGTCTGCATCGCCGAGCCGAGGGGCGCGAGTCCGTGATGCGCCACTCACCCGTCCGACCGCGAGAACCGGTTGGTCATCCCCTCGCTCGCCGTGAACAGCACCTGGCCGAGCAGCGCCTCGGTCTCCGTGCGGATCCGCTCGGCGATCCGGGTGTTCGCTGCGGCGAGCAGGGCCGGCACCTCGCCCGCCGTACCGGCCCCGGCGGCCTCCCCGTCGGCCGTGTGGACGGCGCTGCGGCCGAGCGCCATGGTGCGCTGCTGGTAGCGCTCGATGAGCGGGATTGTCTCGTGGAAGTGCGGATCGGCCAGCGCCGCGATCATGCGTGAGGTCCAGTAGAAGCTGTCGGTGGAGACCGTCTCCTTGGTGGTCGAGAGATAGGCCGGCGCCTCCTCGACGTTCGTGAACATCGGGATCGGCGTCGTGAACGGAAGCGAGGCGTAGGCGATCCACTGCACGGCTCGGTGCGACTCCGGCAGCTCAGGGCGGATCTGCAGGATCGCGAGCGCGTTGTGGCGGTTGATGCCGATGGGGCGGAAGGCGCGCCGCTCCGCCTCGGTGCCGCGCGAGGAGTAGGGATCGAAGACGGTGCCCTGGTAGTGGGAGGAGAGCACGTCCTTGACGTCCTCGACGGTGAGCAGGCGCTCAGGCCTGCGGCTCCAGGCGAGGTCGTCGGAGTCGGGGCTCGCCCCGGGGCGCCCGGCGTCCCAGTCCTCGGCGTGCGGGCTGAGGGTGCGCTGCATGTACCAGGCGCGGGGCGAGTTGTAGACGTGGTCGTGCTCGGTGTGGGAGCCGAAGGCCTCGCGCGGGTTGAACACGTCCTCGCGCTGCCCGTCCTCGCGCAGGGTGAGGTCGAGGTGGTGCTCGCGCAGGAAGGCTCGCAGGTCGGGGCTCGCGAGGTGGTTGCGGCCGGGCCCCTCGGCGTCGGCGAGGTCGAAGGAGTCGATGCCCAGCTGGTTCGGCATCGTCACGTAGTGGTCCTCGGGCACGCGCCGCGCGATCCAGTGGTGCCCGCCGACGGTCTCCAGCCACCAGATGTCCTCGGCGTCGCTGAACGCGATCCCGTTCATCTCGTAGGTGCCGTGCTCCTCGAGCAGGGCGCCGAGCCGCTCCACGCCCTCGCGGGCCGAGCGGATGTAGGGCAGCACGAGGGTCACGAAGTCCTCCTCGCCGAAGCCGCCAGGCTGGCCCCCGCTGCGCTCGACCAGCGGGTCCGCGCCGAGCACGCGCGGGTTCGAGGTGATCGTCTCGGTCGCGCTCATCGCGACGTTCGCCGCGTTGATCCCGGCGCAGCCCCAGATCCCCTCGTCCGGCAGTGCGTTCGGGATCGCGGTGTAGCGCAGCGGGTTCTCGGGCAGCTCGATCGTGCGCCCGCCGAGCACGGAGGTGTAGCTGCGCGGCTGGTCCTCGGGACGCACCACCACGGCGCGCTTCGGATCGAAGCTGCCGGCTGAGGAGTCCTCGGTGCGGGCGACGAGCGGGGAGCCGTCGGCGCTCGCACGGCGGCCGACGAGGAGGGTGGTGCAGGGCATGGGCGGGTGGCTCCTGGGGCGCGGGGACGGTGTGCGTTCTCCACCGTAGAACTGCTCCCGACATAGGGTGGTCCGCACCATGGTGCCGTGTCCGGCGGCACCGATGCGTCGTGGGGGAGCGGAGCAGCGATGAGACGGCGAAGCAAGGGACGAGCACGATTCTCCCGGAGCGAAGGGGCGTCCCTGTTCCTGGAGCTGTTCGACCTCATCGCGGGCGTGGCACAGCTCCTGTGGCGCCTGCCGTTACTGATCCTGCGCCTGTTCAGTTGAGCGCGCAGAGTCGCGGGGTAGTGCGCACAGCGGGCCCGCCCGTCAGGCGCTGCCCTCCGTGAGGCTCGCCGTCGGCAGCCAGTCCGCGCCGAGCAGCTGCGCGACGTCGGTGAGGCCCTCGGTGTCTCCGCCGACGGTGTCGGAGGCGGCGGCGATCCGCTCCACCATCACCTTGCTGACCTGCTCCTCGACCGTGTCCTCGGCGTAGGCGATGTGCCAGGGGGAGACCTGGTGGTCGCGGTGGGTGCGGCCGGTGACCTGTCGGCCCGCGATGCCGGAGAAGCGGGCCTGGTGGAAGATCCCCACCCGCGGCTCCGTGCTCGCCTGCCTGCCGCCGGGGAGGGTCTCCCCGGCGTGGAGGCTGATCGAGGCGACGGTGGTGAATACGCACACCGGCGCCTCCCCGGTCTGGAAGCGCAGCCGCTCGGCCTCGACGTCGAAGCGGTCCCGGCCGTAGATCGTCGCGACCTCGATCCCCGCGTCCCGCAGACGTTCGGTGATCGGGTCCGCGGCGGTGGTCACGAACTCGACCGAACAGGCCACCTGCCGCTCCGCCTCGACCTGCTGCGCGATCCACTGCGCCGTCGAGTCGACGCGGAGCAGCCCCGCCTTCTGCCGGAAGCGCAGCAGCGCCGCCCGCCCCTTCGCGGTGCTGCGCCCGCGGCGCGCGAGGTCCATCTCGCGGCAGAACTCGCCCCACTCCGCCTCGTAGGCCTCGCGCTCGGCCGGGGTGAGCGCGACCGGCATCCCGGAGATCGGGACCGGCCCCCACGGTGCCGCGCGGTGCAGCATCGCGGCGGGCTCGTCGTCCGTGAGCCAGCTGCGCACCCGCGCGAGATCCTCCGCCCGACGGGCCGGATCCGTCGTCCAGGTCGCGCCGTAGCGGCCCTTCTCCAGGCCGATCCCGTGCCGCTCCAGCGCGGAGGTGAAGGTGTTCGCGGGCTCCTTGGCCGAGGCCCAGGCGGTCATCGGCTCCCCGTGCGACTGCGCGTAGGCGGGGGCGAGATAGGGCAGCTCGAGCGGGGTGTGGCCCGGGGTGGCGGTGGTCGCGATGACGAACGGCGCCGCATCGTGCGACCGGGTGTGCCCGGAGATGCGCGACCAGAGCTTCCACCGCTTCGTGGTGGTGCGGCGCAGGGCATGCGCCTCGTCGGCGATGATCACGTCCCAGTCGTGGCCGGCGACCTTCTCCAGCCGGTCCCAGGTGATCACCACCCACTCCAGGCCGCTGTCGCCGAGGGCGGTGATGGTGCGGCACCAGTGCCCGATCGTGATCGCCGCGGGTCGGTCCGCGACCACCAGCACCCGCTCGGCGCCGCGCAGGTCGCCGACGGCGCTCGCGCCGAGCACGGCGGAGATCGTCTTCCCGACGCCCGGCTCGTCGGCCAGCAGGAACATCCGCCCGCCCGCCTCCGCGCGGGCCGCTATCGCATCGGCCGCCTCGTACTGGTTCTGCCGCGGCTCGAAGCCGTCGGTCGGCTCGGGGACGGGCGCGGGGGAGCCGGGGTTGTGGAGGTTCTCCAGGAAGCGGCCGAGTGTGTGCGGACCGGGGGAGTAGGGCTTGAGGTGGTCCGGCAACGTGCGTCCGACGTGGACGTGCATCTTCACCGCCGGGTGCCAGGAGGCGCCCTCGACCTGCGTGCCGTAGGGGACATCGAGGATCCACAGCCGCTCGCCCGGGCCGACGAAGGGGAGCTCGCGCGGGGCGTGGCGGGAGGAGCTCCCGGAGCGGCGGCGCGAGGACCTGCGGCGGCGGGTGGTGGTGGAGCGGCGGGAAGAGGGCACCGCTCGAGGTTAGCGGGGTGGACCGTGCGGCGATCAGAGGTGGCGCGTGGGGTCCATGCGTTGGTGCAGAATGCGCACGATGGTGACCTCGCCCTCGGCGACCAGGAAGAACAGCAGATGGCTGCCGATGCTGTACCGCCGGTACCCGGCTCGGATGTGGTCGGCGAGGTGGCCGCGCTCCGGCTGCTCGGCGACGCGCTGGGCGGCCGCGACGAGCTCATGGACGTAGGCGTCGGCCTGTGCCGCGTCCCAGCGCTCGGCCGTGAAGTCCCAGATCGAGGAGAGATCGGAACGGGCGGCCGGAGTGAAGAGCGGGGTCCTCATCGCCGCTTGTCGGCGAGGAAGGCATCGATGTCGAGCGGCTCGGCGGGCCCGCTCTCCTCTCCGGCGGCGAGCGCGTCGCGCAGCGCACGCATCTGGAGCTCCTGCTCCTCGAGAAGGCGCAGCCCGGCCCGGATCACTTCGCTCGAGGTGCGATAGCGCCCGGAGGCGACCTCCTCGGCGAGGAAATCCGCGTAGTGCTCGTCCAAGCTGATGGAGGTGTTCCTGGCCATGCCGTCAAAGTACCAGGAGTTGGTACTCTGGACGAGGCGGTCGACGCTCGTCCACCGCTGTCAGCCCTTCTGCACCCCGCCCGCGAGCAGCTCGACCACGGTCTGCGCGAGCAGCACCGCCCCGTCCCGCACGGCCCGGTCCGCCGCCGGCGTCGCGGCGGCCGCCGCGAACTCGGGCTGGTGGTTCACGGCGGGCAGCGAGTCGATGCCGAGGTACGGGTGGAGCGCCCGGACCTGCTGGGACACGTTGCCCATGTCGGTCGAGGCGGTCGCCATGCCGCGCGGCCCGTCCTCGGCGAGGTCCATGTCCCGGCCCTGTGCGGCGGCGAGGTGGGTGAAGATCTCGGCGAGCTCGTGGTCGTTGCGGAACTCGGCGTAGCGGGGGCTGGTCTCCGTGAGCTCCCAGGTGCAGCCGGTCGCGATCGCACCGGCCTCGAAGCAGGCGCGCACCCGCTCGAAGGCGACATCGAGCTCCTCGAGGGTGTCCGCCCGGACGTACCAGGACCCGCGGGCGCTGCCGGGGATGGCGTTCGGGGCCGTGCCCGCCTCCTGCACGATGCCGTGGACGCGCAGGGAGTCGGGCAGCTGCTGGCGCAGCAGGCCGATGGCGACCTGGGCGATGGTGAAGGCGTCGGCGGCGTTCACGCCGAGGTGTGGGTACGCGCCCGCGTGGGAGGCGGTGCCCCGGTACTCGACGTCGAAGTGCGCCACGGCGCGGGGGCGGGCGAGGACGGCGTCGGCCGGGCCGGGATGGATCATCAGCGCCGCCTCGAGCCCGTCGAAGCAGCCGGCCTCGAGCATCGGGATCTTCCCGCCGCCGCCCTCCTCCGCCGGGGTGCCGAGCACACGGATCCGCAGATCGAGCTCGTCCGCCACGGCCTGCAGGGCGTGGGCGGCGCCGAGCGCGGCGGCGGCGATGACGTTGTGGCCGCAGGCGTGGCCGAGCCCGGGCAGCGCGTCGTACTCGGCGACCAGGCCTATCGTCCGTGACCCGGTGCCGTGCTCGGCCACGAAGGCGGTGGGCAGCCCGGCCGCTCCCGCGGTGACGTCGAAGCCCCAGGCCTCGAGGTGCCCGGCCAGGAAGTCGGCGGAGGCGTGCTCGGCCCAGGCGGTCTCCGGGCGGGCGTGGAGGTGGTGGCTGATCCCCACCAGCGTCTCGCGCAGGGCGTCGACGTCGGTCTCGACGGCACCCAGCAGCTCGGTCGTCACCGCCTCGGACGTCATCACTCGTCCCCCGGGACGCCGTAGGACGGCGCCGCCGTCGGGTCGAGCGCGCGGATGCGGTAGTCCGCCTTCTGCGGCATCCACAGCGCGAGCAGCCGCTCGATCTCGCCGAGCGGGTCCGCGGCGTCGTCGACGCGCAGGTCGGTGGTGCGCCAGGGCACGTCGTCGACGACGGCGAGACCGGCGGAGCGGATCTCTCCCGCCTCGCCGCCGGCCGCGACCGCGGCGCGGAAGGCGGCCAGCAGCCGGTGCTCGAGCTCCTCGCCGTCGGCGGCCTCGAAGGCGGCGACCATCGCGGGGATCACCGCCTCGTCGGCCAGCAGGTTGCCGGCGGCGACGCACTGGTCGCCGAGCGCGGCGGCGCGCGTGCCCAGCGCGTTCTCGCCGGAGTGCTCGGCGGTGCGGCCGGCCGCGTCGACCACGGTGAGCTGTCGGTAGGCGGCGTGCTGCTCGGTCCCGAGCACGGCGGCGAGAGCGGCACCGGCCGCCTCGCCGGCCTCGAGCCGGTCCAGGACAGCGGCGCCGAGCGCCGGGTTCGTGACGTTCTGGGAGGCGACGGCGCCGACGCCGGCGCGCAGGTGCAGGCAGCGGGCGGCGACGGCGGGGCTCGAGGAGCTCACCACCATGCCGAGCGCGCCGGTGCGGGCGTCGCGGGCGACGAGGGAGAAGGTCACCGGGTCACCGCCTCGTGATCGTCCGCCGGGTCGCTGATCACCGCGGTCGCATCGATCTCGACGAGCCATTCCGGGCGGGCGAGCGCGTCGACGACGAGGCCGGTGGAGACGGGGTGCACGCCCTGCAGCCAGCGCCCCATCACCCGGTACACGGTCTCGCGGAAGCGGATGTCGGTGAGGTACACGGTCACCTTCACGATGTCCGCGAGGCGGCTGCCGGACTCCTGCAGCAGCATGTCGATGTTGGCCATCGCCTTCTCCGTCTGAGCCTCCACGTCCCCGATGCCCACGGACTCCCGGGTGTCGAGGTCCTGGCCGATCTGGCCGCGCAGGTAGACGACGCCGCCGGCGACGACGGCCTGGCACAGGTCGTTGTCGAGGTTCTGCTCGGGGTAGGTGTCCTTCGTGTTGAAGGGGCGGATGCGGGTGTGGGTGTGGGTGGTCATCGGGCGATCTCCTCCAGAAGACGCGGAGCGGGCTCGGACAGGGGCGCGGACGCCGGCAGGTCGGGCGAGTACTGCGCGTACCGGCGCCGGGTCTCGATGTGGTCGACGACGTGCAGCGCGTCGTGCCAGGTGCCCCAGATGAAGCTGGAGCCGCGGCGGGACAGCCACGGCAGGCCCAGGAAGTAGATGCCGGGCTCGGCGGAGACGCCGCGCTGGTGGGCGGGGCGGCCGGTCTCGTCGAAGGCGCCGACCTGCAGCCAGGAGAAGTCCTGCCGGTAGCCGGTCGCCCAGATGATGGAGGTGATGCCGGCCGCGCGCGGGTCCAGCTCGCGCACCGGCTCGGTGACGCAGTCCGGCAGGGGGCCGAGCTCATGGGCCTCCCGCTCCTCGGGCAGGTCCAGCCCGTTCGCCGCGCAGTAGGCGTCGGCCTCGGCCAGCAGCCCCAGCAGGTTCGCGTCCCCGGCGAGGATGTTCCGCTCGAGGTCGCCGGCGAAGCGGAGCGTGCCGCCCTCGGCCGGCTCGGTGCGTCCCACCAGGGTGATGCCGGAGGCGGCGAGCTCCCGGAAGTCGACGGTGTGTCCGCCGCGGGCGCCGCTGACGGCGATGGTGACGTGGTCGGAGTCCGGGGCGGTGGCGTCCCACTTGCCCAGCACCCCGAGCCACCACACGAAGTCACGGCCGCGGTAGCTGCGCGGGGGCCGGTCGTGCGGGCCGACGGACAGGTGCACCCGTCGGCCGCTCGCCCGGAGCTCCTCGGCGATCTGGGCGCCCGAGGAGCCGGCGCCGACGACGAGCACGCCGCCCTCGGGCAGCTGCTCGGGGTTGCGGTACTCCGCCGAGTGGATCTGATGGGGCACCAGGTCCTCGCCGATGATGCGCGGCGCGACGGGGACCTGGAAGGGGCCGGTCGCGGCGATGACGCTGCCTGCGGTGAGCGTGCCGGCGCTGGTCTCGACGGTGAAGCCGGCCGCGCCGTCCCGCGGCGTCACGGAGCGCACCTCGATGCCGGTGCGGACCGGGGCGTCGACGCTGCGGGCGAAGGCGGCGAAGTAGTCGGCCATCTGGTCCTTGGTGGCGAACTCGTCCGGACCGACCCCGGGGATCTCCATGTCGGGGAAGCGGTCGTGCCAGGCGGGGCCGTTGGCGACCAGGGAGTCCCAGCGCCCGTGGCGCCAGCGGTCGGCGATGTCCGCCTTCTCGAGAACGAGGTGGTCGATGCCCTGTCGGGTGAGGTGGGCGCTCGCGGCGAGGCCGGACTGTCCGGCGCCGACGACGACGACCTCGGTGGACTCGACGGTGGTCGGGACGTCGTCCGGTGACGAGGTGAGCATGGTGCTGACCTTCCTGATGGGGGAGTGCGGTGAGGGGGCGGTTGTCGGTGATTAGACGCGCGGCGCCGCGGGTGGGACCGTCACGGTCCCCGGTGCAGGGGCGGGCGCGGCGCGCCCCAGGTCCTCGTCCTTCATGAGGTCGATGCCGCGGGACTCGCGGATCGTGGCGACGGTGATGATGCCGATGACGCCGACGAATGCAAGGAAGTAGCCGGGCATCATGGTGTTGCCCGTCGCGTCGATCAGCCAGGTCAGCAGGTACGGAGCCGTGCCGGCGAAGAGTGCGGCGGTCACGGCGTAGGCGATCGAGAGGCCCGTCTGCCGGGTGCGGGTCGGGAACAGTTCGACGACGGTCACTGCGTGGGTGCCCAGGATGATCGCGAGGATCAGCGCGAGTCCCATGGTCGAGATGAGCGCGGCCCCGGTGGTTCCTGTGCGCATGAGGGCGAACAGCGGCACCGAGAGGACGGTCAGCGCAATCGCAGCAGTGAACAGCACAGGGCGGCGGCCCACCTTGTCCGAGGCGGCGCCGGCGAGCGGCACGACGACGAGCGCGAGGGCGGAGCCGAGGGTGGACAGGAGCGCGGCGCGGCCGGCGTCGAACCCGAGGCTCACCTCCTGGTAGGTCAGCAGGTAGACCAGCACGACGTAGAAGGTCACGTTCATGAAGGTCTCCATGCCGCAGGTCTTGAGGAACTCGCGCCAGTTGGAGCGGAACACCTCGCGCACGGGGGAGGAGGCGACGGTCTCGAGCTCCTGTAGGGCGCGGAACTCTGGGGTGTCCTCGATGCGGCGGCGGATGTAGAACCCGATGAGGCCCAGCGGGACGGTCACGAGGAACGGGATGCGCCACGCCCAGCCGGTGATCTGGTCACCGGTGAACACGGTCTCCAGGACGAGCACGACGAAGGAGGCGAGCAGGAATCCGAGAAGGCTGCCGAACTCGAGCCAGCTGCAGCCGAACCCGCGGCGGTGTGCGGGAGAGAACTCGCCGAGGAACGCGGCTGCGCTGCCGAACTCACCGCCGGCGGCGAGACCCTGCACCACTCGGGTGGCGATGAGGAGGATCGGCGCGACGATGCCGATGGTCGCGTAGCCGGGGAGGATCCCGAGCACGAGCGTGGACAGGGCCATCGAGAGGATGACGACGGTGAGAGTTGTGGTGCGGCCGAGCTTGTCGCCGAGGCGGCCGAATATGACCGCGCCGATCGGGCGGACCAGGAACGAGATCGCGAAGACCCCGAAGGTGGCGAGGAGACCGGCGGTCTTGCTCGCCTCGGGGAAGAAGACGGCGGAGATCGTGGTCGCCATGTAGGCGTAGACCGCCCAGTCGAACCAGTGGACGAGCACGCCGATCGAACCGGCGATGGTGCTGGTGCGGACGGCGCGGCGATCCGCCTGGGCAGCGCGTG
This sequence comes from Brachybacterium atlanticum, assembly GCF_025669985.1. Taxonomy (NCBI): domain Bacteria; kingdom Bacillati; phylum Actinomycetota; class Actinomycetes; order Micrococcales; family Dermabacteraceae; genus Brachybacterium; species Brachybacterium atlanticum. The sequence continues at coordinate 56,998 of NZ_JAKJJW010000011.1, forward strand.
TGTCCGGGACGGTGGGGGCGGTCATGGTGATTCCCCTTCCTTGGGGTGATGGGTCCGACCAGAATCGGGACCGCCAAGGGATCTTGCAAATAGCGGAATGCGGGGAAGTTCCTCTGTTATGCAGATGTAGAGGACAGGAAGTTGTCGTGACCGAAGCGTGATTTTCCGTCTCGGGAGCGGCGGTTCGGTGGGGAGGTCGCAAAGCCGGGCGGTGAGTGTGCGCTCGATCTTCGTACTGGTCAGGCGTGCGATGTGCTCTCGGTGGCGGCGTCGGCGCCACCGATCGCGGCGCGGCATGTGTCAGCGAAGGCGCGGGCCCGGCGGGTGGGAAGAGCGCCGTCATCATTCCACGCGAGGACGATATCGAGCGAAGGCGTCGGCTCGAGGATCGGTATGTGGTACAAGCTCCCGCCCGCATATGTGGATTCGATCTTCGGCTGCTGGTTGAGGAGCGTGAACCCGAGCCCCATCGCGACCATTGCCCGCACCGCCTCGTAGCTCTCGAAGCGGTAGCGGATCGACGGCTGGAGGCCGTGATCGGTGAACGTGCGCAGGAAGTAGTCTCGGCTGAGCGGCAGGTCCAGCAGCACCAGCGGCTCTTCCGCGAGCTCGGCGAGGCTCACCGACTCCCGGCCCGCGAGGCGGTGGTGCTGCGCGACCGCCGCGTAGAGCGACACCGTCGCCAGCCGTTCGAGGCGTACCGTCGCCTCCAATCCGAGGTCGTACGTCAGCGCTACCTCGATCCGGTGCGCGGCGAGCGCTGGGGCCACCTCATCCGCGGTCAGCTCGGTGACGTCCACGTACAGCCCCGGCGCTCGCTCTCCCAGGTCCCGCACGAGCATGGGGAGGAAGAATGGCGCGAGCGTGCGGAAGCAGCCCACGCCCACCCGTCCCGTGAGCGACTCGGAGTGCACCGAGGCGACGGCGTCGTCCAGCTCGGCGAGGATCTGCCGGGCGCGCTGCAGGAAGTGCTCGCCCGCAGCGGTGAGCTGCAGACCCTTGGCGCGCTGGCGGATGAGGAGCTGCACCCCCAGCTGGTGCTCCAGGTGGGTGATCGCGGCGGAGATCGCGGACTGCGCGATGAAGAGTTCGTCCGCTGCGGCCGTCATGCTCCCATGCTCCGCGGCCGCAGCGAAGTAGGTCAGCTGGGTGAGGGAGATGTCCCGTCGCCTGGTGGACATGCGAGCTCCTGGCGCGAACGAGGTGTCAGGGGACCGGGGCGGATCGCGCATCCGCGGGTGAGGACATTGTCCTCACCCGGCGGGATCGCCGGGCATGCGGACCAGATCGACGTCCTGCGGCCGGGCGTAGGTGAGGTGGAAGCCCTGCTCCGTCCACGAGCGGCAGCCCGACGGTGGGCCTGTCAGCTTGTCTGTGTATGCGGGGTGTTCACAGGTAAGGGGTGATGCGGTCGGGGTAGGGTACCGCAGCACCTGCTGGACCCGGTCGCGGGCATCGTCTTCCGACCCGGCGACGTGCTCGACGAAGCGGAAACACCCGCCCTGGCGCAGCGCCCGCACCACCCCCGCAAGCGCCGCCTCGGCGTCCGGGATCGTGCACAGCGCCAGCGAGCAGATCACCTCGTCCACGCACGCGTCCGGCGGCGGCAGCGACTCCGCGGGGACCGGCAGCGCGACCGGGCCGATCCCCGCGCGCTCGCAGCGAGCCCGCAGCGGGTCGTGCAGCGCCCGATTCGGTTCGACCGCGTACAGCCGCGTCCCTGCGGGGAGCCAGGGGAGGTTCGCGCTGCCGCCGGCACCGAGCTCCACCACGTTCACGCCCGCGATCCCTGCGAAGGCGGCGTCCTTGTGGGGGCGAGTGCAGTGGTTCACCGCCCGAATCGCGAAATCCAGCAGGGGTGCGGGGGCGGCCGTCGCCGGGGCGGAACCGGCGGAGGGGTCCTCGAACGGTAGCAGGGTCAGCGGCGCGGCCGTGGCGTCAGGGTAGGCCGAAGGCTGCCTCGATCGCCTCCCGGAGTCTCCGCACCGCGTATCCGATCTCGATCCGCTCCTGTTCGAGGCGCAGCCCTGTCCGGCGCAGCTCGCGCTGGAGCTCGGCCTCCTCCGGCATGAGACGCGTCAGCTCGACCTGCGGACGCTCGCCGCCTGCTCCGGTCAGCGACCTGTGGGCCTCGAGTGTGGCACGGTCCATCAGCACGCTCGTAACGCGGGAGTGGTGGTGGCGGGCCCGGTCGAGGATCCTTAGACCGTCGGCGTCGATGTCGCCCCAGTACAACACCGTTGACTGTTGGATCCACGGCACGGCGAAGAGGTCCGGCAGGTTGTAGCCCGCGCCGCCCACGGCGACGGCACCGGGCAGGTCCGGCAGCACCTGCACGGTCTCGGAGTTCTCGCACACGATCACGACCTGCGGGTGGAGCCCGGTGGCCGCGAGCGCCTCCGGGGCCATTCGGCTGGCACGCGGCAGTCCGGGACGCTCCGCCCGTGCCACGGGGTCGAGGATGACGAGATCGTGGAACACGGGATCCGGCCGGAGTCCCAGGTCGGTGGAGCCGTCGCTGCGGACGGCACCCACCAGACCTTCGACCACGGCGCGATGGTTCTTCAGCCACTTCGTGTGCATGCCCGGCAGCGGCACCTGACGGATCCGGAGCCCGTTGCCCGGATGCGCGAGCAGCCATGCCGCCGCCCGGATGCTCAGCTCGGCATCGACCTGCGGCATCGCCAGCCACTGCGTGCGCCGGCGGGCGAGAGCCGCGGCGACCCGGGCGACCAGCTCGCCGTGGACCCACGGGAGCGAAGGGTCGCTGCCGGGCTCCTCCACCGCGGGGCCTCGACGAGGGGTCGGGCCTCCTCCCGGGGCGTCGATCGTCGGCACCTCCAGCGCCGCGACGGCCGCGTCCCGCCGCGCCGCGAGCAGCGTCCACTCCTCCTCCGCCGGGGAGCCGGCGAGGTTGCACAGCGTTCCCGCCCCGTTGGCCGCGAAGCGCACCGGAACCCGCTGGGTGCCGAGTTGCGCCCATCGCCGTCCTTCCCACACCACGTGCTCCTCGAGCCGTCCCGCGCCCTGCCATGCCGCGATCCAGGCGTGGGCGGCGGACGGGTCGACGAGCACTTCGGCCCCCGTCGGCGGGTGCAGCGGCAGCGCGATGCGCGCGGCCGACGGATCGGCGAGCCAGGCCGCGGTGCTCCGCGCCCAGGCCTTCCGCAGGTGCTCCCGCACCTGAGCGGGGGAGCGCATCACGCCTCCTGCTCGGCGAACGTGACCGCCGCGAGGCGGGAGGTGCTGTCGGCGCCCTTGGAGACGACGGCTGCGCCGCCCACGTACTCCTCGATGGTCTGCAGCATCTTCAGCGGCGTGGCCAGCAGCATCTGGAAGCCGAAGGAGCGGAACACCTCCAGGCCTGCGCGTGTGTAGTGCATGTCGGAGTTGCCGAAGGCCTCGTCGAGCACGACCAGGCCGTAGGGCGGTTCCCCGTCGGCAGAGTCCGTGAGCTGGTAGCGCAGCGCCGCCGCCAGGCAGAAGGTCACCAGGCGCTGCCGCTGTCCGCCGGAGCGGCCGCCCGCGCCCCGGTACACGTCCACCACAGCACCGGACTCGTCGTGCTCGCGTGCCTCGAACTCGACGTGCCGGCGCGTGTCGAGCACACGCTTCTTCCACGAGATGTCGCTGGTCTCCGCGCTGCCCAGCCGTCTCAGCAGTGCGTCCATCCGCGCGTAACGCTGCTCCGCCTGCGCGATCGTCTCCTCACCCTGCCCGAAGGCGCCCTGCGTGATGTCCAGCAGCGCGGTGAGGAAGTCCCGCACCTCCTCGGTGTGCTTCTTCTTCGCCACCAGGGTGAGCCAGGTGCGGCGCTCGGTGTCGAACTCCGTGGCCTCCAGGGAGAGGTTCACGGGTGCGAGCCGCTGATGCACGTCCCGGATCGCGTGGCTGATCACGGCGCGGAGCTGCCCGATGTTGTTCTGCGACTGGTTGCGCAGCAGGTTCCGGAACCGGTGTTCGAACTCGGGCAGCCGGTCCCTCTCCAATCGCGCGAGGATCCGCAGGAAGTCTTCGGTCGCGTCGATGTCGTCGACCAGGTTCACGGACCGCTCTGCCCACCGCCGCAAGTACTCCCGCCGCGCCCCCTCGAGCGCCGAGGCCGTTCTGCGCAGCGTCTCCCGCGTGGTCTCGAGATCATCACGGATCTCCCCGTCCAGCTGGCGGATAGTGTCCGCGAGTCTCGCCCTCTTCAGCGCCGTGCGCCGATGAGTGAGCAGCCGGCGCTGCAGCTCGGTCTCGTCGGCCGGATCCAGGCGCTGGCCCTCCAGCACCGAGCGTGCCCGCTCCAGATCTGCCTGCGCCTCCTTCGCCTCCTGCTGGAGCGATTTCACGGCGAGCTGCGCTGTGAGATGCGCCTCGCGTGCGACGGCGTGCTCCCGGACAGCCTCGGCGAGAGCCAGGTCGAGGGCTTCGAGGTCGGTGTGGGCCAGCAGCGCGCTGCGTCGTTCCTCGAGATCCTTGATCCGTTGCGCGGCTCCGGCTACATCGACGTCGGTCCAGCGCGTCTCCAGCAGCCTCACGAGCGCCCGCTGCCGCTCCTCGAGCCCGCGACGTTCCCGCTCGAGACCTCCGAGCGCCGCCTCCTCCTGCCCGAGAGCCGCCTTCGCCTCCTGGAGCTCCACCCGGCGCAGCTCGATCAGCTCGGCGTTGTCGGTGCCGATGATCCAGCGGGACCGGTCTTCGATCCGGAAGCGATCGTCCTTGAGGTGGTGGTCGCGGTTCTTGATCTGCCCGGCGCGGGTGAGGGCCCGCTGGTGACGGGACAGGTCCGCGATGTCCTCAACCAGGACGTGTGGGTACGAACGGGAGATCCGCCGCCGCAGCCAGCCCTGGAAGGGGGACTTCGCCAGGCGCAGCACCGACAGCACATCGCGGTAGCCGTCACCGGCGCGCTCGGGGGAGTCCCCGTGCGGGGCCATGTCGCGCACCCGCTCGTAGGAGATCCGGGTACCCCAGTGCCGGCCCTCCACTGCGCGGGAAACCTGCGAGTACAGCCGCTCCGGGACCAGGATTGTCACCGCCAGGGAGTGCAGCAGGCGCTCCGCCGCGCCCTGCCATGCGGGGTCGTGCACATCCATCAGCTCCGCGACGAAGGGCAGAGCGCTGGGCGCCTCCCCAGCGAGGTCCGCGAGCGTGTCCCTCACCTTCACCATCGGGCCCGGCACCCGTGACCTGCGCGTGCGCAGGGACCGAATCTCCGCGTCCAGCTCGAGGGCGCGGCGGCGCGCCCCGTCGAGCGCGACATGGTGCGGGGTCGCGCCTGCGGCGAGCTCAGTCATCGTGGCTTCGACCCGCTCCTGCTCCCTCCCGGCCAGCGCATGCGCGGCCGCCAGCTCCTCGGGGCTTGTGGGCAGCGCCGCATCCAGGCGCGCGAGCACGGGACGGAACCGCTCCACGGTCTCCTGCACTCGACGGGCATGAGCGCCCGCCTCCTCGAGGTCGCGCTCCAGCAGCCGGAGCTCGACGCCGCCGCGGTCATCACGCTGCGCCCGCACCTCCTGCTCCCGCTGGGCGGCGTCTCGCTCGGCGACCTCTGCGGTGGCCTCGTCGCTTCGCGCCACCTCGAGCTCCGCCATGGCACGTGCGAGATCCTCACCGGCGAGGCGGGCGAGCACGGTGTGCTGGAACGGGGTGACCGCCGAGCGCAGCCGCTCCAGCGTCGCCTGGCCGCCTCTGGCCTCGGAATGCAGACGCCACTGCTCCCGCTGCGGCAGCAGGGTCTCCACCTGCTCGCGCGCATCGAGCACCGTGGCGTGGGCATCCTGCAGCGCCCGGAACTGCTCGACCGCCTGCTCGGCGAGGCCGAAGGTCTCCGGCACCTCGAGCATGAAGTCGCGCAGCAGCTCGTCGAGGGAGCTGAGGGACTTCGCCGCCTGGGTGCGGTGCAACAGTCGCTGCGCCCCTTCCGTGCCGATGCCCGTCTGCCGGCGCAGCTGGAGGCCGAACTTCGTGTATGTGTCCTCTGCGACCAGCGGGGACAGCGCCCGCTTGAGCTTGCGACGATCGATCCCCTGCTTACTCAGCGCCAGCGGCTCGGCGAGGTCCACAGCGCGGTCGAACAGCACGAACGCCGATCGCAGATCGGTCGCGGCAGAGGAACGCCCCGTGACGTGCAGGATCCGCATCGCCGTGACGACGCGCCCCCTCCCGTCCTCGAATCTCAGCGCGATGCCGGAGACCGTGGTTGCCGAGCGCAGATACCCGGAGGTGACCTCGCCTGTGTCGTCATCGGACTGCTTGCGGAACGCGCCGCGCACGTAGCTCATCGGGGTCCGGTCACGGTCGCCGACGGGACCGTCCTGCGCGGCCGCGTTGAAGCGGGTCTCGCCCGGGCGCATCAGCACGGCGCTGAGCGCATCGAGCACCGAGGACTTCCCCGAGCCGGACTCTCCCGTGAGCAGCAGGCCTGCGCGCGGGACCGGCAGCACGTGCCCGCCCTGGAAGGTGCCCCAGTTGTGCAACTGCACGCGGGACAGGCGCATCTGGCCGAGGTACAGGGGCTCGTCGATCGGCGCATCGGCGACCTCGACGGCGAATGCGGGCTGGGTCATGCCTTCTCCTTCTCGGCGTTGACGTCGTCGTCAACATCGTCGGCATCGGCATCGGCATCGGCATCGGCATCATCATCGGAGTCGGCGGGGTCCGGGGCGGAAGCCCCGCCGTCGGCCGTAGCGCCGGCGGAATCACGCAGACGCTGGTACTCTTCCTCGATCCCGCCGATCTCGTCGGCCGTGAGGATCAGCGCGAGGATCGAGGAGACCTCCCAGCGGTCCTCCGTGTCGGTGCGCAGCAGGATCGAGTAGTCGTACATCCGTTTGATGCTGGCGTTCAGGCGCTTGCGGAACTGCGCCTCGTCGTTCCCGCTGGAGGCGACATAGGCCTGCATGTGCGCATCGATCTCGTCCCGACCCACCACCACGCGCTCCTGCCGGGCCGCGCCCTGGAGCAGGAGGTGGCGCAGATGCAGCAGCAGCGCCGAGTCGATGAAGCTCAGCGGTGCGGTGCGCAGCACGCTCGGTACGGGAGAGGGGAAGTCCGGGTCGGGGATCAGGTTGCGGGAGAAGGCGACCTCCGCATCGGCGTCGATCGCCAGGTCTAGCAGCAGATCGCCCAGCCGCCGACGCACCACCTCCTCGTGCGCGAGCAGTGCGGACCACAGCAGCGGATCCTTCTGATGCGACACGTACGGGCCGCGGAGCAGGGCCACGAGCACACGCCGCACATCCAGCGGCAGGGTGCCCGGGTCGCCGGGCCACAGCCGCGCATGATCCTCCGCGGAGTCCGCAGAGAGGATGACGGGAGAGTCGGCGCGGTGGATGTCAGACATGGAAGCTCTCCCTTGGCGGGCTGGTGAAGGTCAACATGGGGAGGCGGGCCGAGCGCACACCATGCTGGGTCTCCCAGCGCACCAGCTCCTCCGCGACGTCCTCGCGCCCGGGTTGCTCGTGCCGCTGGGCGAGGACCACCAGGCCCACGACGGAGGCGAGTCCCTGCGTGGCAGGGAACGCGGTGAGCACCTCCCCGATCGTGGCCGTGGGCTGGGTGGCCAGCACCGCGTCGACCGCGGTCTCGAGCTCGGCGAGGTCGATCTCGGACTCCCGGATGGTGGCGCGTAGCGCGTCGAGATCGAGGGTGCCCGCCTCTGTGGTCTTGAGCGGGTCGTCGGCGGTCGCCTCGCCGGGGGAGAGGAGCCGGAACTGACCCACCGAACGCGGTGTGAAGGTGGACAGCGTCAGCTCCACCTCGAGCCGCGTGTGCGGGCGGACATGCGGCGCGATCTCGAGCCCGAGCCGCTGCGGACGGCGCAGCCTGTCCGCCAGGGCGCGGAACTCCTCGAACTGGCGTGAGCGCACGAACTCCCGCAGGGAGCGGGACAGGTCGATCATCGCGTGCCGCACCTGGTGCGAGTCCCGCTGCAGCCGGGAGAGGTAGGACTGCAGGTAGAGCACGCGTTCGGTGCCGAGCGCGGCGGCGAACGGTCGGGAGGCGAGCGCATCGACCGCCTCGTGGAACCGTGCCTCCTGCACGGGGTCGATGAGCATCGCGTGGAAGGCCGAGAACGACCGGCCGGCCTCGGAGCCCTCGATCGCGTCGACACCGAGGAACAGCTGATCGAGGATCTCGCCCTGCGGGCCGTCGTGCTCGACGAGCCCGAGCCGCAGCTGCCGGTGCAGGTCCTCCAGTGCACCGCGCACTCTTGTGAAGTCCGAGGGGACGTCGAGCGCGAGGGAGAACAGCTCCTCCGCGGCCTCGAGCGCCTGGTCCGCCGGCATCGGCTCTGCGCCGTGCTCGCGGATCATGTCGATGAGGGCACTGATCCGGGATCGCTCCGCCTCCAGCTCGGCGATGCGGCGCGTGCTGTCTGGGTCCGTGTCCTGCGCGAGGGTGCGCAGCCGGTCCGTGAGCAGGGCCAGGCGCGACCGGGTCACGGCCTCCCGCGGGCGGTGGACCTGGTCGAGGATGCGCAGCGCGGCGTGGGCGTGCTCCGTCAGAGAGAACTCCTCGGTGCGCTCGGCACGCGCGGCCCGCCGGGTGAGGAATCCCTGCTCGACCCAGGTCGCGCAGTAGTGCTGGGCGCTGCGAGGGAGGTCCACTTCGTGGAGGCGGAGCTCTTCGAGATCGGCGTCGACGAGGTCGTAGAGATCCGCGGCCAGCCGGGTGCGCTCGACACCGCCGAGGTGCTCTGCGAGCGTCCCGAGGATGTATGGCGCATGGTCCCGGCGTAGTAGCTGGAGCGGTCCTTCTCCGGCCATGAGCTCGCGGTTCTCCACGGAGCGAGAGAGACCGGACATGGGATCGCCTCCTCTCCTGACCGTCGGACCATGCGACGGAATCGGCGCAATGCGCGGTGGCAGGGACAGGGTACGTGGGAGTGGTGACGGGTGAACCGCCTCGGGTCACCGGCGTACCTTCGTCGTCGATGCCGAGGGGAGGTGCTCCCCGATGTGGCCGATGTAGATCTTCCCCTCGGTCGGGACCTGGTCGAGGTAATGGATCCTGAGGCGCTTCTCCGCAGCCCAGGTGTGGGGTTTGAAGTGTGCCCACATGTGTGTCTTCCCGCGCGCGTCGACGCTCTTCGGCACCGGGAGCAGGCGCGCCTTCTGAAACCGCGAGTCCTTCTTCGTCGCCTTCGTCTCGCCGCGGGAGTGCTTGCTGGGCGCGACGTGGAAGCACTCCACGGGGGCGGACTCGCAGTAGGCGTGGACGTCCTGATCCCATGTGCCGGCCTCGACCGCCTCGCGATACGCGGCGAGGGTTCCGAGCGCCTCCCATGCCGCGGTGAGCGCCGCTCCGTCGGCGTCGAGGGCCGTGAGCGCGGCGACCTTCTTCGGCGGGGCGGTGAGTATGATCTTGTGCGCTTCGAGGGCCGTACTCTGCGCGAGCAGCTCCCACGTGGCAGGGCACTCCCCGAGGGGGTTCTGCGGGGCATCCTGGTCGGCGAAGGCGTATGCCGCTTGCGGGGAGTGCTCTGAGAGCGCCTTCTGCAGGTAGGAGATCTGCCGCTGCCCGCGAGCGTGGTCCTCCTCGAGGCGAGCCAGGTCCTTTCGGGCTTCGGCGCGCTCGGTTTGCGCCTCCTCCAGATCTGCTTCGAGGCCGTCGAGTCGGCGCTCGAGCGAGTCGTTGGACTCGAGGAGCGTGTTGATCGCGGACTGGTCGGGGACGTCCCTGGTCGCCAGGTCGACCAACTCCAGGAGCGACGCCTCGGATAGGTTGTCGACCATCAGGGTCTCCTGCACGTGGTTGAGGCGCCGGGTCGCGTCCTGCAGTGCCGACTGTGCGGCGGCGAGCTCGCGTCGGAGGCGCTCCACCTCGCGTGTCGTCTCGTCCGTTGTCGAAGGAGCGAGATCAGGCTCCACGACGGTGACCTCAGAGGCGACCTGAGCGGTGGGCTGGAGCGTCGCGTGCTCCCGCCGCCGCGCCGCGAAGCGCTCCCTGCGTTCGTCCAAGGGGAGGTGCGGCGGAGTGACGGCCTCGCGGAGCTTCCCGCTCGCGATGCGATCGAAGGCTCTCGCCCACTCGCGAGAGGCTCGGGGGAGGGGGAGCGGCTGCGCTGCGGCGTGCTGACGGACGAAGCTCTCGATCGTCCGCGTCACCAGGTGATCGGCACCGGCGAGCGACTTATGGCTCAGCCACCTAGCAGTCCGTCCGGTCACGGGATCTGAGAGGTCGGCCCCGGCCGGGTAGGTGCGAAGAGTACCGGGGCGGACGGCATGCTGCCCGTGCCGGGTCCGGAAGCCCTCCGCGGCGTGCGGGTCCAGGGAGATGACGTGGGCGATGCCCACGGTCTGCTGGGTCCAGCGATTCACCAGCTTGTTCCAGGAATCGAAGGAGTCCCCGTCGAGCGGGGCGGCGACGATCACGGGCAGTCGCCGCTCCGGGGCGTCGATGAGAGCGTCGAGGTCGTCGAGGCCGGAGGCGTTGGTGTACTCGGCGCGTGAGTGGAGGGACATGACGTCGTCGAATTCGACGACGTCGAGGATCTTGTCGGCAAGCTTGGGTTTCTTCGCGACCGTTGTAGGGTCGTCGCACGTGACGGTGATCCGCAGCCATCCGTCACGGGCACCTTCCACTGCTAGAACCGTGACGATGAAGGTACCCCCGCTGTTGGTGTTCCACACACGTAGCCGGACGCCTCGGCTCCGGCTGGCGCTGCGGTGGAGCACCTGGACCCGTTTCATGCCGTCAGGACTTCGTTCGCTGGCGTCGACGGTGAGGTCGAGGTCCAGCTGAAGGCTCTCGCGAAGCCAAACCGCTCCCTGGTCGAGAGCTCGATCCAGCCATCCCTGGGGTTCCGAGGTCGTCCAGAAGGACTCGTAGTCCAGGTGCGAGGAGCGAGGCTCCCGGGGGCTCGGCACGGGGGTTCGCTGGGCGAGCTGGGCAGGACTGGGCATCGTCGGCTCCCTCCATCGTGGTCGTGAAATCACGATATGCCGTGGCCCTGACGGATGGGAGTCGCGAGGGAGAGGGAGGAGGAGAAGTGCTGGCGCACAGGGGAGGGAGTTGCGTCAGGGCGCCATCGCCAGAGTTCGAAGCGCTCGTCGAACGGCATCGGCGAACTGAGGGCAGTCGGACTTCATGAGGTGGTCGTCAAGCTGGGGGTCGCCGCGCCTGCCCCAGTAGGCGAGCTGGCCCTCGGTGCAGGGGACCAGGCATCCCGGATTCGACTGAACGACCAGCATGAAGAAGTCGTCCGCGGTGTAGATCTCGTACGGCTCCTCGTCCGGCGTCGTGGTGATGTCGTCGGCGCTGTTCTGCGTGAGGATGATGTCCGCTCGTGAGGAGATCGCGGCGGCGTGGACGTGATAGTCGCCTTCGTCGGAGCCGGTGAACTCGAGAGTGCCCGGAAAGGTGGGGAGCACTTCGTCGACGCAGTCTCGGATCTTCTCCATCCGATCGGACACGAGGTTTCCGGGCGCTCGAGGGTTCCGCTTCCGTGTCGCACGCAAGGCCTCGACGAACACGTCCTCGGTGGCGTGCAGCTGGAACATTCCGTCGTTGAGACGGCGCAGATGGAACAGCCAGTCCATGATCGTTCGGCTGACGAAGATGTTGGCGTCCACAAACACACGCTGCGTCATGGGCGAAGGCTATCCGTGACCGCCCTGGAGCGGGCGATGTGCGTCACAGTCCGGACACCGCCCGCTCGAGAGGTCAGTCGTCGAACAGCTCTTCGTGCTCCGCGTCGAACTCGCGCAGCGCCTCGTGCGCCGCGGCACGCTGGGAGGCGCGTAGTGCTCGCACCCGCAGCACCTCGTCACGCTGGAACCGGGTGTGGCTGCCCACCGTGAACGACTCGATCTCGCCCGCGTGCGCCCACTTCATGAGGGTGGGGCGGGAGACCCCGAGCAGCTCTGCGGCGACCGTGCTGGTCAGCTCCTCGGGCATGCGGCCAATGGTGACCTGGTTGTCGCCGGCGATGGAGGCGAGCGTATGCAGGAGGATCTGCTGCAGATCGGCGGGAAGCTCGATGTCCGCACCCTCGGCAGAGCGCAGAATGAGGCTGGAGCCGGTCGTGACAGGAGTGTCGCGGGCTTCGTCGATGATGTGGTCGCTGATGGTGATCCGCTCGGTAGCCAGGGCGGTCGCAGACATGATCAGTCCTCTCGGTGCGCCGGGGCGCGGCGCCGGGTCGTGCATGGACTCCCACAGTAGGGGTGTTGCACTTGTAAGTGCAAGGCAGTAGTCGGTGATGCTCCTCGCAGAACCCCGGTGCCCTCGGTATCCCGCTCTGACCAGCGCACAGGACGACAGTTGTCGTAGAGTCGTCACGGTATCGCCCATGGGGGAAGGAGCGCAGTGGAGTCGCAGGTAGTTCAGGCGCCCGACACCGGAGTGATCTCCCCAGGCTCCCTGGTCACCGTCCGTGACGAGACATGGCTGGTCACCTCCGTCGAGGACACCCCTGACGGCCCCCTCTACGCGGTCCGCGGCGTGAGCGACTTCGTCAAGGACACCACCGCCTCCTTTTACGCCTCCCTCGACACGATCACGCCCCAGAACCCCGAGGACTCGACCGTCGTCGCGGACACCTCGCCCCGCTACCGCCGCACGCGCCTGTGGATCGAGTCGACGCTCCGCAAGACCCCGGTCCCGGTCGACCACGCCGAGCTCACCGTCTCCACGCAGATGCTCGCCGACGACCTCCCGTACCAGCGCGAAGCGGTGGAGAAGGCGCTGGACCCCGAAAGGATCCGCCCGCGCCTGCTCATCGCGGACGCGGTGGGCCTGGGCAAGACGCTCGAGATCGGCATGATCCTCTCGGAGCTGATCCGGCGCGGCCGCGGACGGCGGATCCTCATCGTCTGCCCCCGCCACGTCCTCGAGCAGATGCAGCACGAGCTGTGGACCCGCTTCGCGATCCCATTCGTGCGCCTGGACTCCGATGGCGTGCAGCAGGTGAAGCAGCAGCTTCCCGCGTCCCGGAACCCGTTCACCTTCTTCGAGAAGGTGATCATCTCGATGGACACCCTCAAGCAGGACCGCTTCGTCCACGACCTGCGCCATCACCGCTGGGACGCGGTGGTGATCGACGAGTCCCACAACGTCACGAACCAGTCCACGCAGAACAACCAGCTCGCCCACGTGCTGGCGCCGAACACGGACGCGCTGGTCCTCGCCTCGGCTACCCCGCACAACGGCTCCAACGACTCCTTCGCCCAGCTGATCAGCCTGCTGGAGCCGACGGCCGTGTCCCCGACGCGGGAGATCGCCGACGGCGCGACGCAGCGCCTGATGATCCGCCGCCACCGCTACTCGGACTCGGTGAAGGACGAGGTCGGGGAGAACTGGGCCGAGCGACGCCCGCCGGAGATGTTGCCGGTGGAAGCCTCCGAGGAGGAGCTCGCGGTCGCCCGGGAGATCGCGCAGACCTGGACCCATCCGCCCGTCGGCCACGGACCGATGTCCGGCAGGGGCTCGCAGCTGTTCCCGTGGACGCTCGCCAAGGCGTTCCTTTCCTCCCCGGTCGCGCTGAAGGAGACGCTCCGCAACCGCGCCCGGGACGTGCTGGGGAAGGTGGAGGTGGACCACCTGGCCGAGGTCCCGCCCACCAACGCTCACGCCGCAGAGGCCGACGCCCTGCTCCGCCTCACGGCGCTGAACGACGCGTGCATCCCCGCAGGCGGCGAGCCCCGCTCGGGCAAGTACCGCCGCCTCGTCGAGCTCCTGCAGGACAAGGGTGTTGCCCGCACCTCCCCGGAGCGGGTGGTCGTCTTCGCCGAGCGCGTCGCGACCCTCTCCTGGCTGCGCGAGCATCTGCTCACCGATCTGAAGCTCAAGGACGACCAGATCGCGGTCCTCCACGGTGGCCTGACCGACGTCGAGCAGCAGCGCGTGGTGGAGTCCTTCAAGCAGAGCTCCTCGCCGATCCGCGTGCTGATCACCGGCGACATCGCTTCGGAGGGCGTGAACCTGCACGCCCAGTGTCATGAGCTGATCCACTTCGACGTCCCGTGGTCCCTGATCCGGATCGAGCAGCGCAACGGCCGTATCGACCGCTACGGCCAGCGCACGCCCCCGCAGATCACCGCACTGCTCCTGGACCTCTCCGAGGTCGAGGGCTTCGACGGCGACATCTACGTTTTCCGGCGTGTCTTGGAGAAGGAAGAGGAAGCTCACCGTCAACTGGGCGACGCTGCTTCTCTCATGCAGAAGTACGACCCTGTCTCGGAACAGAGCTCGATAACCGATGTCCTTCGCGGAAAAAAGGAGCTGGACGAGGTGATCCCTGAAGTAGCAAACATCCATCCCCTTGGAGCGTTCATTCAGGCCACTCTTGCCCAGGACTCCGCCCCGCAGCGGCGGCGCCGCGACGGCCACCGCGCCGCCCAGGAGACCTCCTTCGAGACCGGTCTGTTCGATTCCGACGCCGATTTCCTCGTCTCCGGCCTCACCGAGCTGCACACCCAGCCGGGCCGACCCGTCCCCCAGGGCGGGGTAGATCTCGTGCTCGATGCGTCGACGGGGCTGATCCAGTTCACCCCCGGCGAGGACCTCGGCCGCCGACTCGACCACCTCCCGCAGACCTATCTGAAGGACCGCCGGGTCAAGGAGACCCTGCGACTGACCTCCCGGACCGACGTCGCCAGCAGCCGCCTCCGCGCGGCGCTCGACGACGACTCGGGCACCAACTGGCCCGACGTCCACTTCCTCGGCCCACTCCACCCGGTCCTGGACTGGATGAGCGATCGCGTCCTCGCCGGCGTCCCGAGCGACGAGGTGTTCGCGATCCATGGCCAGGTGGACCGCCCCTGGGTGATCTTCCAGGGCACCCTCACCACCGCCCGTGGCCAGATCGTCTCCTCGACCGTGCTCGGCATCGCCAACGACGACGGAACCCCGCGCGCCCAACCGCACGTCGCCCCCTCGACCCTGTTCCAGGAGATCGGCCTGGACCCGAACGCGATCGGCACCGCTGTGGAGGATCCCGGCCAGTACCAGGACCTCCTGTGCGCCGCTGTGCCGGTCGCCCGTGAGTTCATGGAGCAGCAGGTCGCCCCTGGCATCACCGCTGCCGCGAACGCGCGGGTCGAGCGCTGGAAGGCCGAGCAGCTGCGCTGGGAATCCGACGCCGCGGGCACCTGCGGCACCTCCGCCCTCATGCTCGCCACCCGCGACGCCCTCGAGGTGGAGAAGAAGCTCGTCCACGACATGCTCCCGGCCCGCATCTTCGTGCGTCCGCTGCTCGTCGTCGTCCCCCGTCCCCAGGCCTGAGGAGTTCCCCTGTGGCGATCAGCGATGCCCTGTACGTGGTCGAGGACTGGATCAGCGAGCACTACTTCACCTCCGACGACGCGTCGAAGACCTTCACCGCCCGCACCAAGGCGCTGATGCAGGAGTGGCGCAGCACGGGCGAGGACGATCCGGACTGGCGCAGCCCGCGCGAGCGCTTCACCTCTGCCCGCACCGGCCTGGTGAGCCGTCTGCTCGAACTGCAGGCCGACGCTGCCGCGCTGCCGGAGACCGCCCACCCCGACCAGCGGCGCGAGCTGCTGGCGTCCCGGTCCGTCGCGCTCGCCGACGAGCTCCGCGCGATCCTCGGCTACACAGACGACACAGGCGACGAAGCGGCCCCGGGCCGCTGGGACGTGACCACCACCGGCCCGCTGCGCCGCTTCGCGACCCGCGGCGTGGACGAGGCACCGCTGGCGATGCTCGACGCGCTCGCGGCCGACGACGTCCAGGACGTCCTCGCCAAGCAGGCGGGCCACCTCCCGGCCGAGGTGATCCTCGATGAGGGCACCGAGGACGAGCAGCGCCTCACCACGGTCCCGCAGGTGCTCTCCGCACTCGCGATCAGCAAGGACGCCCCGGAGTTCCTGCTCGTGCTCGCCGGCCGCTTCGCCGTGCTCACCTCCGCGCAGCTGTGGCCGCAGGGCCGGTATCTCGTCGCCGATCTCCAGACCATCGCCGAGCGTAACGACGTCAGGCGCGGCGGCGAGGTGGAGCGCATGCTCGCCGCGCTCAGCGCCGACTCCCTCGCCCCGGATGCGAACTCGCAGATCTGGTGGGCCGCCACCGTCCAGGAGTCGATCGACAATGCCGTGGGCGTCTCCGAGGACCTCCGTGACGGGGTGCGCGAGAGCATCGAGATCATCGCCAACGAGGTGATCCGCCGCCGTGAGGCGAAGGGCCTCGACCCCCTCCCGCAGGACCAGGCGCAGCCCCTCGCCCTTCAGTCCCTGCGCTACCTCTACCGGATCCTGTTCCTGCTGTACGCGGAGGCGAGCCCCGAGCTGGGCGTGCTGCCCGTCGGCGCGCCGGAGTACCAGGCCGGCTACTCGGTGGACCGTCTGCGCGACCTCACCCAGCGCGAGGTCCCGCTCGACGCCGCCCACGGCACCTACCTCTACAGCTCCCTCCAGATCCTCTTCGACCTCATCAACAAGGGCCACCACCCCACGGACGCACAGGCCGACGGCACGGCCGAGCACGGCAGCGGCGCCCTCGTCTTCGAGAACCTCGACGCGGACCTCTTCCGCAAGGACCGCACCGCCCTAATCGACGAGGTGAAGCTCGGCAACCAGGCCCTCCAGGCCGTGCTCGAGAACCTGCTCCTCTCCCGCGTGAAGAAGGGCAAGAACCGCGGCTTCATCAGCTACGTCGCCCTCGGCATCAACCAGCTCGGCGCCGTCTACGAGTCCCTCATGAGCTACACCGGTTCCTTCGCGGAGCAGGACCTCGTGGAGGTCGCCAAGGGCGGCGACCCGAAGGACGGCTCCTGGGTGGTACCGGAGGACGTCATCGACGACTCCATGACCCAGCACCTCGTCATGGTCGAGGACGAGACCGGCCGCAAGGTGCCCCGCACCTACCGCCACGACGAATTCGTGTTCCGCCTCTCGGGCCGCGCCCGCCAGCAGTCCGCGAGCTACTACTCCCCGGAAGTCATCACCTCCTTCACCGTCTCCCAGGGCCTCGCCGAGCTCCTCGACCCCGTCATCACCGACGAGACCGAGCTCCCCGAGGGCACGGTCGTGTTCGACGACGAGAACTTCGACCACGCGCCCATCCGCCGACGTCGCACCACCGCCGCCGAGATCCTGAACATGTCGATCTGCGAGCCGGCCCTCGGCTCCGGCGCGTTCGCGATCGAGGCCGTGCGCCAGCTCGCCGCCGAGTACCTCACCCGCCGCCAGCACGAGCTCGACGAGCGCATCGACCCCGAGGAGTACGCAGAGGAGCTCCAGCGGGTCAAGGCCTACATCGCCCTGCACAACGTGTACGGGGTGGACCTGAACTCCACTGCAGTCGAGCTCGCCGAGGTGTCGCTATGGCTGGACACCATGGCGCCGGGTCTGAAGGCACCCTGGTTCGGGCTGCGCCTGCGCGCCGGTAACTCCCTCATTGGTGCCCGTCACGCCGTCTACTCCGCCGACACCCTCGCGCAGGCACGCCTGAAGGCCGTCATCGAGACCGCGCCGGAGAACCTGCCGGTCACCACCGTCCACGACCAGCCCGACGCCAACGGCATCCGCGCCGGCGTCGACGGGAAGATCTTCCACTTCCTGCTTCCGGGGGAAGGGTGGCTTGCCGCCGCCTCGGACGGGGAGATCAAGAAGCTCGCCCCGGACGCCGCGAAGGAGCTGCGGGATCACGCGAAGGGCTGGGCCGGCAAACTCACGAAGCCCCAGATCGCGCAGCTCGAGAAGCTTTCACAGCGTGTCGAGGAGCTGTGGGGCCTGGCGCTGCGCCGCATCCGCGCCGCGGAGGAGCAGTCCCGCCGCGCGGTCCCCGTGTGGGGCGCGGAGACCACCGAGGGCGGCGAGGTCACCCGCACGCAGATCGAAGAGACGCTGGCGGACTCGAACTCCGCCTACCAGCGCCTGCGGCTCGTCATGGATGCCTGGTGCGCGCTGTGGTTCTGGCCCGTCCTCACCGATGACGACGTCGCCCCGCCGACGTTCCACCAGTGGCTCGAGACGGTGCAGAAGATCCTCGGCACTTCTCTCGAGGTCGTGAAGCACAAGAACAAGCACAACGATCCCGGGGCTGACCAGCGTGCCTTCGGCAGCGCGAGGGACTGGGACGAGCTCGACATGGTCGAGATGATGTTCGGCGTGGGCGGCGCCGCGAACATCGACCAACTCGTGAAGGACACGGAGTGGCTCAAGCGCTGCACTGAGATCGCGACAGAGCAACGGTTCTTCCACTGGGAGCTCGACTTCGCCGCCGCCTTCGACCGCGGCGGCTTCGATCTCCAGGTAGGGAACCCGCCGTGGGTGTACCCGGGGGAGCCGGTGACAGCTATCGCGATTGAACTCGATCCAACCGCATACCTTTCATCCGCGCCAAAGGCAGAAGCTTACGCGGTAATATCCACCCGAGCGGAATGGCTCCATCTAGCGTTGTGTTCCAGGTCGCGCGGAGCGGCTGAGAGTCGTTTTCTTTCCGCCAGCTCGCAATACCCTGACGCTGACGGCAAGGTGCCCGACCTCTATCACGCATTTATTGCCCTCGGTTGGATGAATGTCCAGAGAGGGGGAATTTTGGCCCTAGTTCATCCTCCTGGCCATCTTTCAGCAAAGGGCCTGAGTGGTCTGAAGCGAGGGTCATACCTGCGCTTGAAGCGGCTGTGGAGCTTCCGAAACGAGAAGAAGCTGTTTAAGGAGATTGGAAACACCAGGCCCTTCGCGGTAAATGTCTACGGCGAACCCAGCTTCGACGGGTTTCTATTTGCGTATCCGTTGTTTGATCCAGCTACGGCACTGCAATCTCTGGCTCACGATGGCTCCGGTCCGCTCCCCCCTGCCGTCGATGCCGAGGGGGTTCGGAACGTCGCGCCGCACCGCCAGCGAGTTCACCTGGTTACTCCCGACGACCTTCGGGCGGTACAGTCCGCAACCGGGGGTGCGGAGGGTGCTCAGGCCCCGCTAGTCCCGAGGCTTCCTTCGAGTATGGATTCAGTGATTTTTGAATTCTTCTCGGCGATTGAGGGTGCTGCACGTGTCGAGGGGCTCGGCCCCGAGTACAGCGGGGGACTTTCAGAGGAAGCGGCTATTGTGTCGGGGGAAATAGTCCGCCGGTGGGGTGTCGTGAATCGCTGGCAAAGCGTTGTCCTTCAAGGGCCGAATGTTGATATTCTCAATCCGGCGTTCCAGGATCGGGGGCGGACTATGGGTAGTCATCGCGACTATGTCGCGGTTGACCTGCAGGAGCCCCTCCGAGAGAGGGTTCCCGCTACCGAATACAAGCGCGCAAGGGGCGCCTCCATGCCTCCGGGCCTTAATGGCGATGTGCGCCGAGGGGATATCGGGGCTCTGAAGGGTGGATATTCGTTGGTTTGGCGCCGAAGAGTTGATCCTACGACATCCCGGACCTTGCAGGCAGCAATACTTCCCCCCGGGGTGACCCATGTGTCATATATGCATTCAATTCATGGCTTGGGGACGCTTGATCTTGTTGACGTGGCCGGAAGCGCTTCGAGCCTGATTGCAGACTTCTTCATTCGATCGCTCGCGGTGGGCAATGTTTATGGCGAGCTGTTCGATCGACTCCCCGTACCAAGTGCGGGTCATGCGCTAATAGACGAGTTTCGCGCTCGAGTTGTCGCACTAAATTGCATCCACCCTGACTTTGCTGACCTTTGGAGGTCTGTGACGTCGTCGTTCACGCAGGAGGTCGAGTGGGCCACGAGTAATAGTGAAGGTGCTGATGGAATGCTCCCCCGAGTTGATAGCGCGTGGAGTTCCGATAGCCCGCTTCTTGGGGCGGAGCAACGACGTAGGGCTCAAGTTGAGATTGATTCACTTATGGCGCTAATGCTCGGCATTGACATCGATCTTCTTGTCGCAATGTATAGGCAGCACTTCGGCACCCTTTGGAAATATGATCACGGCTTCGGGGCTAATGCGCTCGTATATGACAGGGGCGGAAAGTTGGTTCCATCTGCGATTCGTGCGAAGTGGATGAAAGGAAAGTGTTCAGGAGCTGATATGTCGCCTGAGGACCGCACCGCTGTGCACCCCAGTGCCACCGGCACGGGCCGCACCATCGTCTACGAACAGCCGTTCCGGATCCTCGACCGGGAAGCGGACATGCGCCAGGCCTACGCCGAGTTCACGCGGCGGATGGAGGAGAGCGGATCATGACGGAGCTGCTGCCCACCCGGCAGGCTGCGGACCTGCGCCGCGCGGTCATCGACTACGTGACCACGGCGATCTCGCTGGCGGATCCGTCGGTCGCGAGCGCGCTGGACGCGTTCCTCATCGATGAGCGCTCCGGGATCTTCCTCGGCCCCTACCTGCGCACCCGCCTGCCCTTCGCCGGCGGCAGCGACGCCGCTGCTGCACGCGAACTGGTGCCGAGCCTGCCGGAGTGGTTCGAGCCCTACGCTCACCAGGCCGCCGCCTTCTCCCGCCTCACCACCAGCCCCCAGGCGCCGGGGGAGCAGGATGAGGCCGGGTTCCGTCTCCCGCAGCCCACGATCGTCACCACCGGCACCGGCTCCGGCAAGACCGAGTCCTTCCTCTACCCCGTTCTCGACCACGCCGCCCGCGCGAAGAAGGCCGGGATCGGCGGGATCAAGGCGCTCATCCTCTACCCGATGAACGCGCTCGCGAACGATCAGGCCGGGCGCCTCGCGAAGCTACTCACCGACACCCCCGCCTACCAGGGCCTCACCGCCGCGCTCTATACCGGGGAGGCCTCCCACGAGCCCTCCACTATTGTCACCGCGGACTCGCTCATCACCGACCGCGAGATGATCCGCGGCAGCGCGCCAGACGTGCTGCTGACGAACTACAAGATGCTCGACCAGCTGCTGCTGCGCTGCGCCGACCGCCCCCTCTGGGAGGCCTCCGCCGCCTCGCTGCGCTACCTGGTGCTCGACGAGTTCCACACCTACGACGGCGCGCAGGGCACCGACGTCGGCATGCTGCTGCGCCGCTTGCGACTGGTCCTCGACCAGATCGCACCCGGCCGCGTGCACCTCACCCCCGTCGCCACCTCCGCCACCCTCGGCGACGGGGCCGACGCCGCGACCGCCATGCTCGACTTCGCCCGCACCGTCTTCGGCACCGACATCGGCGAGGACGCCGTGATCACCGAGACCCGCGTGGACCTCGAAGAGTTCGTGCGCCCCTCCCGCGAGCTCACCGCCGGCCACGCCGGCGATCCGGCGGGGGAGGGGCCTTCGCTCAAGCCCGCGCAGTTCCCCGCCGCGCCCTCGATGGCCACCGCTGCCGGCCCCCATCTCGAACCCGGCACCCCGCTGGATGCTGACGCGCTCGCCGCGGACGTCCTCGATGTGCTCTGGACCGCCGACGGCGAGGAGCGCGCGAGCACCGTCGCCGCGCAGCGTGGCCTCGCCCCGCGCGATCTCCTCCTGGCCCACCCTCTCGTAGGCCAGATCCTCCGCGAGACCTCCCGCGCCACCGGGCTGCGCGAGCTCGCCGCGACCGTGCTCCCGTGGGTGACCCAGGCACGGGTTGCCGAGGACTTCACCACCGCCCTGCTTGCCGTGCTCTCCCACGAGCGCGCCCGCGAAGGAGCACCCCGTAACTCCTTCCCGAACCTCGAGGCGCACCTGTGGCTGCGAGAAATCGCCCGCGTGGACCGCGCCGTGACCACGGCCCCTGCTTTCCGCTGGTCCGGCGCGCTGGACGAGGACGAGGACCTCGCCCTGCCCGCCATCTACTGCCGCCATTGCGGCCGCTCCGGCTGGGGTGCCACCACCCGCGCCGTCGGCGACGACCTCGACCTGCGCCCCGACACCATCCGCAAGGACTCTGTCGAACGCACCGGTCGCTTCCGCGCCCTCCTGCTCGACGTCACCGCTACCGACGAGGACCCCGAGGTCTCCACCGAGACGTCCCGGCGCCGCTACCTCAACCTCGACTCCGCCACCCTTGACCGGCACGGCCCCCTCGAGGGCGACCTCGACGCCGCCGTGCTCCGCGTGCTGGTCCATGCCGGGCTCGACGCGGACAAGCACGCCAACGACCAGACCTGCCCCGCCTGCGGCGAGAAGGACGGCATCCGCTTCCTCGGGACGCGGCTCGCGACCCTGCTCTCCGTCTCCCTCACCAGCCTCTTCGGCACGCCGGGCCTGGACCTGCGGGAGAAGAAGGCGCTCGTCTTCACCGACTCCGTGCAGGACGCCGCCCACCGCGCCGGCTTCGTCGAAGCCCGCTCCTACAGCCTCACGATGCGCTCGGTCGTCCACGAGGCGCTCACCGCCGAGCCCGCTCCGATCAGCACCGTCGTCGAGCGGATGCTCGCGAAGGCCACCACCGACGAGCAGCGTTACCGGCTGCTGCACCCCACCATCACCGACTCCGACAAGCTCACCGCCTACTGGCACCAGGACGCGGACCGGCGCCGCGGATACCGCACCCGCGATCGAGAGCGCGCCACGGCCCGCGTCATCAAGCGCCTCACCTTCGATGTCGGCCTCGAGCTGGGGCTCACCGGCCAGGTGGGCCGCACCCTGTTACTCACCGGCTCCGCCCTCGCCCAGGTGCGCGCGAGCGACGACGAGCTCGACCAGGCCGCCGAACGCGCCCTCGGTGCGAGTGTCCGCCAGCTCGACGGGGACGACACGGCCGTGCGCCGCCGCTGGGTGCGCGGGATCCTCGAACGCCTCCGCACCCACGGCGCGATCGCTCACGACTGGCTCGCGCCCTTCCGCCGCGAGGGAGGGACGATCCACTTCCTCTGGACAGGTCGGCCAGACCGTGACCTAATGCCTGCGTTCCCCAGGGGGCGAAGCCTCCCAAAGCTCCCCAGCTTCGGACGACTGGGTGCAAGCAGCGAGCTCGAGGACGCTGCCGCCCGCTCCGGCTGGTACGCCGACTGGACCGCCCGGGCGCTCGCCCGCGACCGCGGCACCGCCTCGACCTTCCTACGCCCCCTCTTCGACGCGCTCACCGAGCTCGGCCTGCTCGACATGGTCGAGACCACCAGCGGCCTGCGCAGCTTCGCGCTGGTCCGGGAGCGCATCGAGGCCTGCCTCCCCACCGGCACCGCCGAGGATGCGACCCCGATGCTCGTCTGCGACGAATGCCGCGAGACCGTCACCGGCACCGGCGCCGTCCTCGCTCCGTTGCAGGACGGGCCGTGCCTGCGCCACCGCTGCCCCGGCACGCTCCGCCCCAGCAGCTTGAGCGCCACCTACTACCGCAGCCTCTACCAGGGCGACATGCGCCGCGTCGTCGCCCGCGAACACACCTCCCTGCTGGACACCGACGACCGCCTCGCCTACGAGACGAGCTTCAAGAACAGCGCCCAGACGCCCGGCACCCCGAACGTCCTCGTCGCCACCCCCACCCTCGAGATGGGCATCGACATCGGCGACCTCTCCACCGTGCTGCTCGCCTCCGTCCCGAAGACCGTCGCCAGCTATCTCCAGCGCGTGGGCCGCGCCGGGCGCCAGACCGGCAACGCCCTGGACGTCACCTTCGTCGCCGGCCGCGGCCGCGCCGCCGGGCTCTACTACGACCCCCTCGACCTCCTCAACGGCACCGTCCGCGCCCCCGGCGCCTACCTCTCCGCCCAGGAGATCCTGCGCCGCCAGCTGCTCGCCTCCGTCCTCGACACCCTCGCCGGGGACGACCGTGTGCCGCCGCCCGTGCGCAGCACCCCGGTGCTCGCCTCCGCCGCGCCCGGCACCTTCCTCGGCCACGTGATCGAGGAGCTCCAGCGCAACGGCGAACGGCACCTCGAACGGTTCCTCGACCGCTTCACCAGCGGCACCCACTCCTGGGACGGCCTCACCGAGGACGCCCGCACCGAACTGCGCACCTGGGCTCTGCCGCAGGGCGAGGCACCGAGCGGTCTCGAGACCGCGCTGCGCAGCAAGGTCGAAGAGTGGAACCTCAGCCGGGAGGAGCTGCGGCGCCGTCGGGCCAGGATCCAGGACAACATCGAGCAGCTCGAGAACCAGCCCGTCACCGACGAGCGCGCCGAGGCGATGGCCGCTCTCCGCGCCGAGGACCTCCTGATCTCCGCCGAGCAGGAGGAGATCGGCGCCGAGCCCGGCATGTCGGCCGAGGAGCAGGACAAGGAGCGCCGCCGGCTGCGCGGCCGCGCCGGCCAGCTCAGCGCCGAGGTCTCCGCTCTCGACAGCGCCCACTGGATCGGCGTGCTCGAACGCTACGGCCTGCTGCCCAACTTCACCCTCGTCGATGACGCAGTCCAGCTCGAGGCGACCGTCATCTGGAAGGACGAGGACGAGACTTGGAAGCACGAGCCCGTCAGCTACTCCCGCTCCGGCGCCGCGGCGCTGACCGAGCTGGCCCCCGGCGCGCACTTCTACGCCCATGGCCGTGAACTCGTCGTTGACGCGGTCGACATCGGGATCGACGGCGCCGCGCTGCGCCCCACCGCGTTCTGCCCCCGCTGCGGCCTGGCCCACCAGTTCGAGCAGGACCAGCCGCCCCAGGCCTGCCCCAGCTGCCAGAGCGCCGAGATCGCCGACGCCGGCCAGCACCGCGACGTCATCGACCTCACCCGCGTCTACTCCACCATGAGCCGCAGCCGCACCCGCATCGGCGACGCCAAGGACGACCGGGAGAAGGTGCAGTTCGAACAGGCGCTGTCGGTCTCCTACCACGAGGCCCGCACCGTCCACCGCTGGAACGTCGTCGGCACCGGATTCGGGATGCGCCTGGATCGGGGCGCCACCCTCACCCGGCTGAACCTGGGCAAGCCCCAGTCCGGCACCGAGACGATCCGCATCTCCGGTGAGGAGCGCACCGCTCCCGGATTCCTGCTGTGCTCCCGCTGCGGGCACCACGACTCCGACACCGGCGGGAACAGACCGCAGGACCACCAGGCCTGGTGCGACCTGCGCTATGCGCGCGACGGTGACAACCGCCCCGCGCTCCTCTCCCGCACCCTGCAGACCGAGACCGTGCTGATCACCCTTCCACCGGAGATCCTCGACTCCGCCGCCGGTGACCTGCTCGTCAACCTCGTCGCCGCGCTCCAGCTCGGCATCGAGACCCGCTTCGGCGGCAGCATCGGCAACCTGGAGGTGGACGTCATCGCCCACCCGAACCAGGCGGGACACCAGGCCGTGCTGCTCTCCGACACCATCGTCGGCGGCACCGGATACCTCTTCGAGCTCGCCTCCGCGCCGTCGGCCTGGGACGTCCTGATCGCCGGGCTGCGCGCACTGGAAGCGTGCCCCTGCCAGGACGAGGGCCTCACCGCCTGCCACCGCTGCCTGCTGCCGTACGTGCGCCCCATCGCCTATGAGCAGATGCGCCGCACCACCGCGATCGAGGCGCTGCACATCCTGCTCGGAAGCGAGGGCCCACAGCCCGGAGCGATGCAGTGGACCGTCGAGGAGCGCGACGTCGAGCTGGCCGCCGTCACCGAGTCCCCCCTCGAACGACGTTTCCGCAACGCCTTCATCCAAGCGATGCAGGGCATCGACGGCGCCGACGTCACCACTCGCGGCACGGACATCAGCGTGCGGCACGGCGGGCAGAACTTCACCCTCGCCTCGCAGGTCGACATTGCAGGATCCCGCCCCGACTTCGTCCTCACCTGGCCGAGCAGCGACGTTCAAGGCATCGCGATCTTCACCGACGGCCGCGCCTTTCACGCCACCGCCGCGAATAACAACGTCGCCGACGACGCGGTCAAGCGAATGCGGGTGCGTCGCGCCGGATTCATGGTCCTCTCGATCACCAATGCCGACCTCGACGAGGACGCTGCCCGCGAGGTCGCCCCGGAGGGCGCGCGATCCAACGGTGACCTGCCGCCCTTCGTCGACGAGGGCATGGTCCGGCAGTGGGCCGACGGCGGTGTCCAGTACCGCGAGCTCGAACCGATGCTGCGCGCGACCCCGCTCGAGATCCTGGTTCGGGTCGTCCGTCGGGCGAAGACCGACCGCCTGCGGCGACTCGGCGAGGAGCTGCCGTACCTGCTCGTCCCGACGACGGACCGCTCCGCGCTCACCACCCCCGGCGAGGACTCGGCCGAGCGCCTCGGCGCGAACCTGCTCGACGGGAGAATGCCCGACCCGTTCACCGATCCGATGCGCCTTGCCGTAGTGCGTGGCCGCGACAGCTCGCGGTCGTCGGCCTGCTCGGTCCGCCGCGTCGGAGCCTCACCCTCGTCCTCGACGACCGCGAGGAGACGCTGCGCCGCGAGAGCTCTGCCGAGTCGTGGCGGGCCTGGCTGCACCTGGCGAACCTCGCCCAGGGTGAACCGCACGGCAGCTCCCTGCGACTGACCACGAAGAGCCTTGTCGAGGCGGGCATCGACGTGGGACCGGACGAGGCGCGCGCCCCGCGCGTCCCGTCGGCCGAGGAACCGACCGCGTCCGTCGCAGGGATGCCGTCACGGACGGACCCCGCCCCGGACGCTGGGCGGAAGGACAAGCCGGCCGTGCCGGAGGCGACCGCGCTCCCCGCTGACTACGTCGCCGTTCCGGCGCGTGGGCGCGAGGTGGAGGAACCGCTGTCCCCGGCCTGGCAGGCTGCCATGGACGACGCCGAGGGGGAGGTCGAGCAGCAGCTCATCGGCGTCCTCGCCCGCTACGACATCGAACCGCCGGTCATCGGCGACGAGTACGGCGCCGGCACGCCGCTGGAGATCGCCTGGCCGGAGCGCAAGGTCGGCGTCACCACCTCGGAGCTCGAGGCCCGTGAACGCGCCGCCCTCGAGCAGGAGGGGTGGGAGATTGTCGGACCCGACCCCGAGACTGTTCTCGCGGCACTGGTGCTGACCGACGGAGGAGACTCATGAGCGACGGCATCATCGCCATCTCGGACACCTTCCTGCCCACCCTGCAGCAGGTGCCCCGTGAGGTGGCCGGGCAGGTCACCTCCACCCTCGAGATGCTGCGGACCACGCCCGAGTCCCCGGGGCTGCACGTCGAGCCGCTCCAGAACGTGAAGGACGACCGGATCCGGTCCGTCCGCGTGAACCGCAAGTACCGGGTGCTGGTGTTCCGCCTGAACTCGTCAGGGCAGAACGTCTGGCTGGTCGAGGGCGTCTACAACCACGACGCCGCCTACGCCAAGGCACCCACCCTCTACCTGCGCATGAACCCGATCTCCGGCACCACCGAGATCCGCTCCGACGACGACGCCGTGCAGACCGGAGGCGGATACAGCGAAGAGGAGGTCCGCTCCCGCGCCGCCGCGCTCGCCGCACAGCTCGAGGCTGAGCGGCTCGCCGAGCAGCAGGCCGCCGAGGCCGAGAAGGCGGCAGAGGCCGGATCGACGTCGGAGACAGGCGGCGAGGCAGACACCGAAACGGCGGAACTGCCCGGGGAAGAGCAGCCAGAGACGGCTCAGCCGTCGGCCGGCACCGCCGCACAGACCGAACTCGCACTCGATCTCGAAGAACCCCGTCGGCCGGAGCCCGAGGTGCTGACAGGCCCGGTACTCGCGGTGACCGCCCAGCAACTCATCGACGACCTCGGCCTCGACCCCCACCTCGCAGAACAGGCCGCGGGCGCCGACGACACCACCCTCTACGCACTCGCAGAGAAGACAAAGAACTGGCAGGGCACCGCCCTGCTCGACCTCGCCACCGGCACCAGCCTCGAAGACGTGCGCGCCGCGTACTTCACCGGCGTCACCGGCGGCAGCGCAGTGGGCACCCCCTCGGGAACCGAGGACGTCCTCCAGTCACTCAGCGCCGAGAAGTCCCAGGCCAGCTATCGCCTCATCGAAGACGACACGGCGCTCGCCGAGGTGCTCGCCTCCGGCAGCTTCGAGAAGTGGCGGATCTTCCTCCACCCCGAGCAGAAGACCTACGTCGAGGTGAACACCCGGGGGCCCTACCGCGTCACCGGCGGCGCGGGCACCGGCAAGACCGTGGTCCTGGTCCATCGCGCCGTGCGCCTCGCGCGCAAGGCTGCGGAGAACGGCGGCCGCGCCCGGATCGTCCTGACGACCTACACGCGCACCCTCGCCGACGCGCTCGCGCAGCAGGTCCGCGCCCTCGCGCCCGGCATCCCGCGCCCGGATGCCCTCGGCGCGCCCGGCATCCATGTCACCGGCGTGGACCGCATCGCCCACGGCGCCGTGACCTCCGCCCAGGACCTCACGCCGATGGCCGACGTGCTCGGCTGGACCACGAGGACCCCGAAGTTCTCCCGTCACGCCCGCGAATGGGATGCGGCGATCCAGGCCGCGGCCGCTGCCGGCGCTCTCCGGGACCGCTCGCAGCCGCATGTCACCGCCGCCTTCCTCATCGACGAGTACCGCGAGGTCGTGCTGCCCCATCGGATCCTGACCGAGGCCGACTACCTGCGGGTCTCCCGCACCGGCCGCGGGACCCGGCTGGGCCGTGCACAGCGGCGTGAGGCGTGGTCGGTCATCGCCGCCTACCGCGAAGGCGGTCAGCGGGAGTCGGCGCTCGACTGGGATGAGACCTCCGCCGTCGCCGCCGCGATCCTCGACGCCCGCGCCGCAGCGACGGGGGAGCGGCTCGCCGACCACGTGCTGGTGGACGAGGGCCAGGACCTGCGCCCCACGCAATGGCAGATGCTCCGCGCTCTGGTCGCCGAAGGCGAGGACGACATGTTCATCGCTGAGGACTCCCATCAGCGCATCTACTCCAACCCCGTGAAGCTCGGCCGGTACGGCATCGCGATCCGAGGCCGCTCACGGCGGCTCAAGCTCAACTACCGCACCACTGCGCAGAACCTCGACTTCGCCGTCTCGATCCTGCGCGGCGGCGACTTCGACATCGCCGCGATGGAGGACGACGACCTGCCGAGCAGCGAAGTCGCCCACGGCGCGGACCGCGGCACGTTCCGCTCCATCCGCACCGGACCGGAGGTGACGTTCCTGCCGGCTGTGGACCTCGCGGACGAGATCGAAAAGGTCGCGGGCCTCATCAGGCAGTGGACCGAAGAGATCATCGGGGAGGGAGGGGACCCCTCGACCATCGGTGTGCTCACCCGGTTCAACAAGACCCGCGACACCCTGGTGCGCGCCCTCGACCACCGCGGCCTGCGCGTCGTCTCCGTAGACCGCAACACCAACTACCGCGGCGGCGCACCGCTCGTGATGACCTTCCACCGCGCCAAAGGCATGGAGTTCACCCACGTGGTGCTGTTCGGCGTGGACGACTCCTCGAGCGTCGACGTGGCGCGGAGCGCCTATGACGAACAGACGCGGGAGGCGGCTGAGCTACAGGAGCGGTCGCTGTTGTATGTGGGGGCGACACGGGCGAGAGATCAGCTGGCTGTGGCGTGGGCCGGGACAGCGAGTGCCCTGCTGGCAACTGGAGAGGCAAGATGACGTTGGACATCGCGGGTGATCTGCTCGAGACCTGGACTGCAGTCACGAAGTCACCTGCGGCGACGACGTACGACGAGGTACTGCGCGAGGTAGCCGCTCGTGCGGAGCACGCGCACAGTCTCAGTAAGGCGGATTTCGGTGCGCTCGTCGTCTGGAAGCGTTTGCGGGCGGATACTAAATGGGCGAAATCCTTGATGGAAACTCCCGACTCACGTGTACGACAGGTTACCCACGACGCATGGGTTCTCGCCAACGACGAATCACTGTCGATTCCTAGAGCCGGGCGAGCCGCGCAAGAGGAGCTCTGGCAGCTTCCGGGGTGTGGCGGCAGCGGTGCCGTGGCGTCTGCGATTCTCGTTGCGCTCAGCCCTGGACGCATGGCGGTCTGGGACCGTCGTGCCCGCGAATCCCTCCGGGCGTATGGGCGAGAGCCCAGTCCGGGAAACGGCCGCTACCAAAGGTACTTGGAGATCGTGGAGGAGCTCGCCTCGGACGTCACTGAGCGGGCAGGCGGATCCCATGCCTTCACTCCACGAGACATCGACCTGAGCCTCTACCACCTTGCACATCGGGTGACGAAAGACGAGCAAGGTGAATACGTTATAACCCCACCGGCGGATGGAAGTCTGTGAGTCTTCAGTGAATACAGCGCGGCGTGAACCACGGCGGTCCAATAACTCGAGAGGTGGAGAATGAGCGGGGAGCGCGTGTACAGCATCAAAGGCGGCTCAGCCTTCCCGCTCCCAGCCGTCAGCCTGGCAGAGGCTGGCTTCCGTGAGCGGGACGACCTCCAGGAATGGGTTCTGGCCCGCCCCGAAATCCTTGGTCCAGACGTCATGGTCGTTGCCTTCGAGTTCGACCGCTGGCAGGACTCCCGTGGCGACCGCCAGCGTGATCGACTTGACGTGCTCGGCCTCGACTCTGACGGGCGGCTCGTGCTTGCTGAGCTGAAACGCGACAAGGCCCCGGACACCGTGGAGATGCAGGCGATCAAGTACGCGGCGATGGCCTCCCGTTTCACTGAGACCGACCTTGTCAGCTATCACGCGCGCTTCCTCAGTAACCGTGCCGGAGCCACCGTCTCTGAGGATGCGGCACGTGACGCTCTCCAGGAACACGCCGGAGAGTTGGACCCTGACCAGCTCAGGCAGCCTCGTATAGTCCTCGTTGCGGGTTCCTTCGTGCCGTCTACCAGTGCGACCGTTGTCTGGCTCTCGGAGATGGGGCTCGACGTCACACTCCAGCGAGTCCAGGCCTATCGCACCGCCGCAGATGACGTCATCGTGACTGTCTCACAGCTCTTCCCCGTCCCCGACGTGGAGGAGTTCACCATCTCCCCGCAACGGGCAGAAGCCGCCGCTTCCCAGACACGACGTCGTCGAAAGCGCGAGGGGTCAACAGTTGTCCGTCTCGCGCAGGCGGCAACCATCCCGGATGGCACAGCACTCACCATGCAACCCGTTGCGATTGACGCCGAAGCCCTGGCGGCAATTGATGAGTGGATTGCAGAAGACCCGCGTCGAGGTCGAGCGATCTGGTCGAACAACTCCCGGTATCCGTTGCGCTGGGAATACGACGGTAATGACTACCGGCCCTCGTCGATTGCGCAGACAGCTCTCCGTGAGGCCGCAGGCATCGAACGAAGTATTCGCGGCCCATCGTGGTGGTTCACGCCTGAGGGAAAGTCACTCACCGAGTTGGCTGAAGAGACGACACCGTCAGGATTCGACTGGAGCACCCTGCACACGATCCTCAACTCGATGCCGAAGGGGCGGTGGACGACATATGGCGACCTTGCTGACGTGGTCGGTACGGCGCCACAGCCGCTCGGCGGGCATATGACGAACTGCCCGGAGTGCGTCAACGCATATCGAGTGCTCGACGCCAGTGGTCAGACGCGGACCGGCTTCCGATGGAACGACGGGACAGAACAGCGGACCCAGCAGGAAGCGCTCGAAGCCGAGGGGGTGGTGTTCGCGGGCAATCGTGCTGGTGCTGCGCACAGACTGCCTGAGGAAGCACTGCGCGAACTCGCAGGAGAGTACATATCTGACGGACGGTGACTCCCCGGCTGAGGTACCTCTGGCTGTCACACCCCGCCGACACACTCGTCGTACCACCTCGTGCAGTGCCACCGGAAGGGGATCCGATGTCCATCGCAGCGCTTCACGTCCTGCTCGCCCCCGCGAGCGACACTCCGCACCCGTCTCTCACCGAGGCGGAGGCCCACCGCGCGCTCGACCTCGCCCAGCAGGGATTCGTCCCCAGCGAGATCGGGGAGCTCCTCGATGTGTGCCCCGATTCGGTGGAGACCGCGATCGAGGACGCCGTGCCGGGCGGGTCTGCCGTGATCGCCGCGGCGCTGCGTCGTCGGCTCCGCGCCTGGCGACGCGATCACGAGGACAGTGCCTGGTGGGAGGCGGAAGCGGTGTTCGGCATCCCGCACGCGCATGTGCTTCGCCTGGTGCGCGTGCCGCGCGACCGTGAGCTCGGCGTCGTCGCACCAGGGGAGCCGGGGTACCTCGACACGGTCCTCGCCGGCACCGGATGCAAGGACCTCCGTGCGAGCCGCAGCGCCCGCCTCTACGCCTTCGGCGCGACCCTCCAGGAGATCGGCGACCTCTTCGGCGTCACCCGCGAGCGGATCCGTCAGATCCTCTCCCGGGACACCCCCTGGCCCAGCACCGACCTCAGCGCCGCCGCGAAGGTACTCGCGGGGGCGCGCCGCTTCGAGCACGCCGAGGCCGCGGAGCACTGGTCGCTCACCCATCCCGCGGCCCCGCTCGACGAGGCACCGGCAGCGCTCGGCCTCTCCGTCGAGCAGATGCGTCAGCTACTGGGCCGCCGACGCTCCCGGCACGAGCCCGCCTTCGACGCGCCCCGGGAGGCGACCCGACGCACTGAGGCGGAGATCATCGAGGACCTCCGCGCCTTCCATGCCGAGACCGGCCGCACCACCTGCCAGGCCTTCACCACCTGGGCGCGTGAGCACGACGTCCCCGGTCACCAGACCGCCGCGATCCGCTTCGGCACCTGGAACGAAGCCCTGAAGGCCGCCGGGATCGGCACGGAGAAGGGCGCGAAGCGCAGCGCCTTCCGCGACGAGGATCTCTGGGCCGCGGTGATCTCCGCGGTGCGAGCTGAGGACGGCAGCACCACCTTCCAGGGCGTCTCCGACTGGCTCGCAGCGCGCCCCGCCGCGCCATCCGGAGCGCTCATCAGACAGCGCCTGATCGGCCACGACGGAGGCAGCTGGGTCCAGACCGTCACCACCGCGCTCTCCGTGCTCCGCACCCCCGAGCAGTTCGACTCGGCTTGGGTTGAGGCTGTCACCGCGCCGCGCGACTGGAACACACCCGCTGACGAGCCGGACCCCCTCGACCACGTGCGTGCCGCGATCGATGCCCTCGGGCCGCGGATCACCACCTCCCAGTACGCCACCTGGACGCGCGCCGAGGGGCGTCCCACGACGGCCACTCTGCAGCGCCGCACCGGCAAGCTCTGGCGCGAGCTCCTGACCGAAGCAGGCGGCACCCCCAACGCGTCGAAGATCAAGAATCGCAGCCGCGCCGACGTCGGGGAGTACGTGACCCGCTTCCTCATCGATCACCCGTCGGCGACGACCGTCGACTATGCACAGTGGGCCCCGCGGAACGCCGCTCCCTCGCTCTCCACCGTCACCGACCGATTCGGCACCTGGAGCGCAGCGGTCGAGTCCTGCCGGCCCCGCTGACGGGTGCCGGGCCCTTACGATCACCCCATGCCCTCCACCGGTGACGCCGAGGACGAGATCCTCGCCCGTTTCCGCGACATCACCGCAGGCCTGAACCACGAGGTGTTCGGCGACAGGACGGAATCCGCCGACCGACGCCGCCCGCAACCGGCAACGCTCCAGGTCCTCACCGTCCGCGTCGACCTCCACCGCTCGACCCCGCCGATCTGGCGCCGTCTCGAGCTGCGTAGCGACCTCTCCGTCGAGGACCTGCACGCCGTGCTCCAGACCGCCTTCGACTGGGCGGGCTACCACTTGTGGCGCTTCGCCGCGGGCGGCGAACCGTTCGAGGAAGGGGCGCAGCAGTTCGTGTGCGAGTTCGACGTCGAGGAGGGTGAGGACCCGGACGGCGTCCCCGCCGGTGAGGTGCGGCTCGGCGAGCTGCTCCAGGCGGAGGGTGACACTCTGGAGTACCTCTACGACTACGGCGACGGCTGGGACCTCGGGATCGTCGTCGAGTCCGTGCGGGAGGCGGAGGGGGACGACGCCCCTGCTCGGGCTGCCGGAGGGCGGCGCGCGGCCCCGCCCGAGGACTGTGGCGGGCTGCGGGACGAGGAGGACTTGAAGACCCTCCTGGAGGACCCGGCGTTCTTCGACGTCGCGGCCCTGGACCTGGAACTGTGGTCGGGCACGACGGTGCTGACCGTCCCGGAGGACGACGTCGTGCCCGCGCTCCTCGTCGAGCCGTTGACGTTGATCGGCCGCGCCCGCGCAGGCCAGGACCTGATGGACCGAGCTCTGCTGCTCGGCGCCCCGCTCGCCCCGCTCCCGGACAGCGCAGTCGAGTCGGCCCTGCGCGCCCTGACCTGGTTCCTCGAGCGAGCCGACGCCGAAGGCGGCATCCCGCTGACCGGCGCCGGCTACCTCCGTCCTGCCGATGTCGAGGCCGCGAGTGCGGTCCTGCCCCAGAGGGCGGACTGGATCGGCATGAACAACCGCGAGGTCCACGCCGTCCCGCTGCAGATGTTCCGCACCTCCCTGCAGCGCGCCGGGATCCTGCGGAAGCACAAGGGCCCCTCCTGCTCCCCCGACGCGCCAGGGCGTATCGCAGGAGGACGCGGAACGGATCACAGGCCTCGAAGGCGAGGACGCCGTTCGCGGCCTATTGCAGACCGAGGAGTGCATTGGGCTGAGGGACCTTGCCACCTCGATGGTGGTCGAGATTCCCTAGCTGTCACCAATCGTTGCACCAGTCCCGGGGGCCGGCGTCGGTCTTGATGTCGAGGCCGACGTGGTGACCGCCGAAGGTGAGGGCGCGGTTCGTCGCCGCCTTCGCGAGCTACTTCTGGACCGCCACACAGATCGTGTGGATGCAGGTCAACGGCCAGGCCGCGGTCGCCCTGCAGCAGGGCGAAGCGGTGGCGGCCTCAGCGACCCAGCAGCCGGGCGAAGAAGCCCTTCTCCGGGGCCTCCTCGGCGTGGCCGGGGCAGCGGTCGGCGGGGCGGACGTCCTTCATGACCTGGTCGACGTGCTGGCCGCAGCCGGCCCAGGTGGTCTTGCCGCAGGTGTTGCAGGTGGTGGCTCGGCACATGGCGTGCTCCTTCAGTGAGAGGTGAGAGAGGAGAGGTGTGAGCGGGGTGCGGGGCACGGTCCGGCGCGCCCCGTGGAGGGGGAGGCCGACCGGCGCCGGAGCGGCGGGCTCCGGCGCGGGGCGGGGGACCTCGGCGGGTGGCCTCAGCGCGCCGCGACGCCGCCGGGCACCAGGGCGGTCTCGACGGTGGGGGAGTCGGCCGTGCGGTTCCACGGCATCCTGGCGAGCACCGCGGCCATGGCGCAGGTGTCGCTGAGCGCCGAGTAGGTGAGCCCTGCGCCGATCGCGCCTGCGGCCAGGCCCAGGCGTCGGTGGACCAGCTGCCCGGCGAGGGTACCGGCGAGCACCAGGGTGCCCGCCGTCATCCGCACCTGGCGGTCCATCGCCCAGCGGCCGCCGCTGCGGTTCACGCCGCCCACGGCGTCCTGGTAGGCGGCGATGCCGCCGTCGAGCACGTCGATGCCCTCCAGGCCGGACTGCTGCAGCGCCTCGCAGGCCTTCCCGGCGCGGGCGCCGGAGCGGCACACCAGCACCACGTGCTCGCCCATGCGGCCGGCGAGCGTGTCGGTGTGGGCGGTGAGCAGGTCCAGCGGCACGTTGTGGGAGCCGGGGATGTGGACGGTCTCGAACTCGCCGGGGGTGCGCACGTCGATCACCATCAGCTCGGGGTCCGTGCTGAGGCGGTGGGCGAGCTCGGCAGGGGTCACGGTGCGAGTGGTGGGGGTGGCGGTCATCGGGCGTCCTCTCCGGCGGTCGCCAGGTCGTTCTGTGCGGCGGCCCAGCGGGACCAGCCGGCGTAGCTGCCCTCCAGCTCCACCACGTCGTAGCCGGCGCGGCGCAGAGCGGCCGCGGCCACGGAGTTGCGCAGCCCGGACTGGCAGAAGGTGATCAGGCGCCCGGCGTCCTTCGCGGGCAGGTCGTCGGGGTGGAAGAGCACCTTGCCGGCGGAGAGCTGGTCGGCGTCGTCCACCGTGCCGGCGGCGTGCTCGGTGCGCGTGCGCACGTCCAGCAGGTGCGCATCCGGCTCCTGCGCGCGCAGCGCGGCGAGGTCCGCCGGGGCCACGGTGGCGGGGGCGGACAGCTCCAGTCCGTCCAGGGAGGGGATGTAGCCGGTGAGCGCGTCCACGCCCACCCGCACGAAGTGGTCGCCGTAGGCGGCGGCGGTGGCCGCGTCGGGCGCGAGCACCACCAGCTGGGCGTCGTCGGCCTCGGGGTCGAAGGCCCAGCCGATGTGGGTGGCGGCCTTGCCGAGGGAGGGGATCGACAGCGCGCCGGGCACCGTGCCCGCATGCACCTCGGCCACGGGCCGGGTGTCCACCAGGGCGAGGGAGCCGTCGGCGAGGCCGCCGGAGAGCTCCTCGGTCGCCACCTCGCGCGGGGCGGGGCGCTCGCCCAGCAGGGCGGGGCCGTCGGTGTTCTGCCGCTTCATGCGGGCGAAGTAGGCGTGGGCGTCGGGCTGGCCGTCCAGCAGCTCGTCGATGAAGCCCTGCTCGTCGTCGTTCTCCAGGAACGGGCCCCACCAGGCGAACCTCCGCTCGTAGCCCACCGTGGTGGAGGGCAGCGCGCCCAGCGCCTTCCCGCAGGCGGAGCCGGCGCCGTGGCCGGGGAACACCTGCACGTGATCGGGGAGGGTGAGGAACGCGTTCTTCAGGGAGGCGAACAGCTGCTTCGCGCCGGCGAAGCGGGTGTCCTCCATGCCCACGGCCTCGTCCAGCAGGTCCGGGCGGCCCAGGTCCCCGGAGAACACGAAGTCGCCGGTGAGGAAGTAGCCGGGCTCGTCGGCGAAGGCGCCGTCGGTGACCAGGTAGCTGAGGTGCTCGGGGGTGTGGCCCGGGGTGTGGCGGGCGGTGACGGTGATGTTGCCCAGCTGGATCGACTCGCCGTCGTGCAGGCGCTCGGCCTCGAAGCCGTACTGCCAGTCCTCGCCGCCCTCGCCGGAGACGTACGCCGTGGCGTCGGTGGCGGCGGCGAGCTCGCGGGTGCCGGAGAGGAAGTCGGCGTGGATGTGGGTCTCTGCCACGGCGGTGATCGTCATGCCGTGGTGGGCGGCGAGGTCGAGGTAGACCTGGATGTCGCGCCGCGGATCGACCACCAGCGCTTCCTTCTGCGCCTGACAGCCGATGAAGTAGCCGGCCTGGGACAGGTCCTCGTCATAGATCCGTTCGAGAAGCATCGTTCCTCCAGTAGGTGTGCGGGATGGACAGCGGATGGGATACCCCCGAGGGTATCAGGTACCCCGGGGGGTATGCGAGGTGGGTCGGGCGGTGCGCAGCGGGCAGGACGACACCAGCATCCAGCATCCGGCGGCGAGCAGGGCGAGAAGCGCCACGACTCCGCCGACGACGGCGCCGGCGGCGCCCGGGAGCTCCTGCACGAGGACGAGAGCCCCCATGTTGAGGACGAACACCCCGAAGCCCGTGCGCAGCGCCCGCTCGGGGAGGTGGCCTGCCGCTCGCGCGCCGAGCAGGGAGCCGAGCACGGCCGCCAGCGTCACCCCGCCCACCAGGGCCCAGTCCAGCGAGACGGAGGCGAGATAGCCGGCGAGACCTGCGAATGACTTCATCGCGATGACCACCAGCGACGTGCCCACGGCGACCGGCATCGGCAGTCCGGCCAGCAGCGCCAGCGCGGGCACCACCAGGAAGCCGCCGCCCGCGCCGACGAGTCCGGTGACCAGGCCCACCGCGAGCCCCTCGAGCACGATCCTGCTCGCGGACGGCTCCCGGCTTGGCCCCTCCTCCGCGGGCGCGCCCCGTCGGCTCCGGAGCATCGCGACCGACGTCGCGATCATCATCAGTGCGAACGCGACCATCAGCACCGTGCTCGGGATGTGTCCTCCGAGGAGCCCGCCCAGGAAGGCCCCGGCCATCCCGGCGGCCCCGAAGCTCACCCCGGTGCGCCACCGCACCCGGCCGGCGCGGGCGTGGCTGACGGCGGCGACGGCCGAGGTCACGCCGACCACGACGAGCGAGGCGGCGATCGCCTCCTTGGCCGGAAGTCCCGCCACGTAGGCGAGGGTCGGAACCGTCAGGATCGAGCCCCCGCCGCCGAGCAGTCCCAGGGAGACTCCGACGAGCGCAGCCAGCAGCAGGGTGAGCGCGAGGGTGGGTGTCACGAGGGGCCTTTCGAGAGGTGGGTCGGAGGCTCGCGGCGCGACCGCCTCCGCCGCCGAGCCTGCCACATACCCCAGGGGGTATGCAAGACACCCCTGGGGGTATAGTCTGGGGCGTGCGGACCGACCCGAGGAGAGCGCCATGGACCTG
Organism: Brachybacterium atlanticum; assembly: GCF_025669985.1. NCBI lineage: Bacteria > Bacillati > Actinomycetota > Actinomycetes > Micrococcales > Dermabacteraceae > Brachybacterium > Brachybacterium atlanticum. Next base: position 94,781 of record NZ_JAKJJW010000011.1, read on the forward strand.
AACCCCGACGACATGACCCCTGTGGTCAACCGCCTCAAGCGCGCCCAGGGACAGCTCGCGGCCGTCACCCGGATGATCGAGGAGGGCAAGGACTGCAAGGCCGTCGTCACGCAGCTCTCCGCCGTTTCCAAGGCGCTGGACCGCGCCGGTTTCGCGATCATCGCCAGCGGAATGGAGCAGTGCATGACCAGCCCGGAGAAGGACCTGGACCGCAAGGAGCTCGAGAAGCTGTTCCTCACGCTCGCATGAGAGGCGGGGTGCAGCCCGACGCCCCCCGACGCCCCATCAGCAGACACTCCGGGCTCGCCTCGCCGTTCTCTCGCGGCGACGGGTGCCGACATCGGCTCGGAGCGCCGTGTTTGGGAGCGGCGGCCGACGGGCACTCCCCGGGAGCTGCCTCGCTCATCGCCCCCGCGCGGCGAGCCGTGCCATGAGCCCTGAGGGGGCGAGACGGGCGGCGGTCCAGATCGCGGTGTAGCGCCGACTCGGGACGGAGACGGCCTTGCCCCGCTCGGCATCGCGCAGCGACTCCTCGACCACCCGCGGCGCCTCCAGCCACAGCCAGTCCGGGATCCCCTCCTCGCCGCGCGGCAGGCCCAGCCGGGCGTGGAAGTCGGTGTGCGTGGAGCCGGGGCAGACGGCGGACACCGTCACGCCGCGACCCCTGTAGGCGCCGTTGGCCCAGCGGAAGAACTGCACCTGCCAGGACTTCACCGCGCCGTAGGTGGAGCGCGGCATCACCGCGGAGACGGAGGCGATGTTCAGGATCGTGTCGAAGCGGCGCTCGAGCATGCCCGGCAGCGCCGCGTGCATCAGCCGCATCGGCACCTCGACGTGCAGGCGCAGATGCCGGGCCTCGTCCTCGATGTCATTGCGCTCGAAGTCGAGCGGCAGCCCGAAGCCGGCGCTGTTGACCAGCAGATCCACCGGCCGGACCGGAGCCGGATGCCGGGATCAGCCCTCGCTCACTCCTCCTCGTCCTCGTCGCTCTCCACGTTCCACCCGGCACCGCAGTCCTCGCACGTCCGGTCGCTGAAGGCCAGGACGCACCCCTGCCACTGGACCCACGGCGGATCCTCCTCGTCGAGGCGCGGGTCCGGACCGCCGAGCGGATGGTGGATCACCTGGGGCGAACCGCACACGGGGCAGGTGCCGCGCGGCTCGTCGTACGGCTCCGGCGGCTCGTCGCCGAGGATCATGATCATGGAGTGAGAGTAGGGCGGGGGTCCGACAGATCATCGTCCCCTGCCCGACCGGCGCACTTCCCGCTGAAGACCGGGAACATGGCGTGCCACACCGTGGCCCGCACGATTCCGGACGAGGGCTGCATATCCGCCAACCAAGGGGCGTAGATTGCAACGGGTGATGGACTCCCGGCGCCCCGCCGTGCAGCGGCCCGCCGGGGCCGGCATCCCTCTCATCCCCTCGTGATCGGCAAGGCCCCCATGACGACCGGCTCCACGGACACCGCCGCGGCGGAGACGTTCCCCGTCCCCGCCGGCGCGCCGCCCGCCCCCGCGGAGGTGCGCGAGCCCGCCGAGAGGCCCCGCGGCCGCGGAGCCCTGCTGCTGTTCGGCGTCGGACTGATCCTGATCGGGCTGAACCTGCGCATCGGCGTCGCCGCGATCGGACCGGTGATCGGCGAGATCCGTGCCTCGCTGGGCCTGTCGGCGACCGTCGTGAGCCTGCTGACCACGATCCCCGTGTTCGTGTTCGGGGCGTTCGCGTTCCTCACCCCGGGCCTGACCCGGCGGCTCGGCATGCACCGACTGCTCGGGATCGTGCTGCTGGTCCTCGCGACGGGGAACCTGCTGCGGCACGAGCCGAGCATGACCGCCCTTTTCGCCGGCACCGTGCTCGTCGGCATCGCGATCGCGGTGGGGAACGTCGTGATGCCCGCGGCGATCAAGCAGGACTTCGCCCACCGCGCCGGGCTGATGATGGGCCTGTACACGATGTCGCTGTTCGTCGGCGCGGCCTTCGCCTCCGGGCTGACCGCGCCGCTGCTGCCGGTCCTCGGCGGCAGCTGGCGCTCCGCGCTGGCGATCTGGGCGCTCCCGGCCGGGCTGGCCCTTCTCGTGTGGCTGCCGCAGCTGCTCCGCTCGCCCGGACGCCTGCGCTCCGGCAGTGCGGTTGCCGATGCCCCGGTCGACCACGGCCGCTCGCCGCTGCGGGCGATCCTCACCGACCCCACCGCCATCGCCGTCACCGGGTTCATGGGGCTGCAGAGCGTCAGCTACTACACGACGGTGACCTGGGTGCCGACCATCCTGCAGGACGCCGGGATGGACGTGACCGCCGCCGGCGGCATGATCGCCTTCTCCGCGTTCCCGGCAGCGCTCGCCGCCCTGCTCGCCCCGGCCGTCGCCGCGCGGATGCGGCCGACGTGGCTGCCGCCCGTCGTGGCCGTGCTGCTCCTCGGCGCCGCCTATCTCGGGCTGATCATCGCGCCCGCGAGCGGCGCCGTGGCGTGGATGACGGTGCTGGGCCTCGGGCTCGGCGCCTCGATCAGCCTCTCGCTGACGTACATCGTGTGGCGCTCGCCGACCACGCACCTCACCGGCCAGCTCTCGACGGTGTCGCAGGGCTTCGGGTACCTGGTCGCCGGGTTCGGCCCGCTCGGCATCGGCGCGCTCCACGCCGCGGCCGACAGCTGGGCCGTGCCGCTGATCGTGCTGTGCGTGGTGCTGGTGGGGCAGCTCGTCGCCGGGGTCGTCGCGAGCCGTCCCGTGCACATCAGTCCTGCTTGAACTCCAGCACCCGCTCCTGACCCTCGCCGTTGGTCGCCCAGGAGGGATCGCCGGGCATGACCGCGAGCGGATCCCGTTCCCGGGGGCTGCGGCTCACGTCCGGTGCGGCCAGGCTGCGGCGCAGGGCCTCGTCGATCGTCACCCGCGCCGCATGGCCGTCCGGCAGCAGCTCGGAGAGCCACCGCTCGTCCCGCGCGACCATGTCCTCGCGCAGGCTCTCCATCAGCGCGGTGACCGTGGGGGCGGGGATGTCGGAGAGCCACGATCCCACCGCCGTGACCAGGGCCTGGGGCATCACCGGGACCGAGAACCCTGGCCGTTCCTGGTCCGTGAGCTCGAGGACCTTCTGGACGAGCTGCGGATAGGCGATGACCTCGCCCCCACCGATGTCGTACACGCCGTGGGCGCTCTCGGTGGTCACAGCGGCCCGGATCGCGGCGACGGCGTCGACCACGGCGATCGGCTCGACCAGATGGTCCATCCAGTCCGGGAACACGGTCACCGGGAGTCGGTGGGCCAGCTGGGTCATCAGCTCGAAGCTGGTCGAGGCCGCGCCGAGCACCACTGCGGCGCGCAGGACCACGAAGCGGCATCGCGCCGCGGAGAGCTCCTCCTCGACCTCGAGACGGGAGGCCAGGTGCTCGGAGAGCTCCTCGCGGGGGACGTCCGGGATGATGCCCGAGAGGTAGACGAGGGCCTTCACCTCGGACGCGTCGACGGCGGCGCGCACGCGCCGGGCGGCGGCGCGATCCACCTCCCGGAAATCCTCTCCTCCCATGCCGTGGACCAGGTAGACCACTGCCTCCAGCGACGGGTCCGCGGCGATCGCGGCACGCACGGAGTCGTCCCCGGTCGCATCCAGCTCGACCCTGTCGACGGCGTCGCCCCACCAGAAGGCGTCGAGCTTGTGGAGATCCCGGGCCCCGGCGACCACCTGGTGCCCGTCCTCCAGCAGTGCGGGGATCAGCCGGCTCCCCACATACCCCCCGGCTCCGATGACGAGAACGCGCATGATCTACCTCCGTGTCCGTGCTCCCGTGCCGCGAGCCGTGCCTCAGGTCTATACGAGCCGGCGCCCTCGAGCAAGACCCGTCTCGCCCCGGCGCGGCGAGCGGCCTCGTACGCTAGGCGTATGAGCCCCGAACCTCCCGCCTCCCGTCCCGGCGCGTGGTGGGTGGCCGGCCTCGCCGTCGTGGTGGCTGCGCCGCTCCTGGCCGCGTCGCTGCGCGCCGAGGGCGGGGGGCCGGGGAGCGTCGCCGGCTGGGCACTGGGAATCGCCCTGACCTGGACCGTCGGCGGGCTGCTGATCATGCGCCTGGCACCTTCGGATCTCGCCGGCCGGGCCCCGGGGCGCGCACCGAAGCTCGCGGTGGCCGCCGCGGGCGTCGGCCTGGCCGCGGCCTCGCTGGCGGGCGGTCTGGTCCTGGCCGGTATCCCGGCCACTGCCCCGTGGGTGGCCGGCCCCGTCGCCGCAGCGGCCGACGGACGCTGGGGTGTGCTCGCAGTCGCGCTGGTGGCGGGCGCCGCCGAAGAGGTGTTCTTCCGCGGCGCGCTGCCTCGGCTGCTCACCGGCCCGGCCCGCTGGGTGGTCCCCACCGCGGTGTACGCCCTCGTCACGCTGTGCACCGGCAGCCCTGCTCTCGCGGTGATGGCCCTCCTGCTGGGACCGGTGGCGATGTGGGCCCGCGAGACCTCCGGCTCACTCGCCGGGGCGCTCTTCGTCCACGCCCTCTGGACGCTCACCATGGTGGGACTGTTCCCCGCCGTCGTCGTCCGTGTCGGCATCGCGGGCTGAGGGGTCCAGCCGCTCGAGCCGAGCGAGTCGATCCGCGGCCTGACGGCGGCGCTCGTCCTCGGGGCGCTCCCACCATGCGGGGCCGCGCTCTCCGAGGCCTTCCTTCGCGAGCTGGACGCGGTCTCGAGCGGAGCGGACGCTCGCCGGGTCGTCGTCGCGGCCGGCGCGCCCGACCTGGGAGCGGGCTCTGCCCAGATGACTCTTCAGCGCCCGGACCACGTCGGCCTCCAGCGCCGGGTCCGTGCGCCGCCATCTCCGTCCCCGGATGACCAGGTAACGGTCGTCGTCCTCCGTATCGTCCACGTCAGGCCTCGCCTCGTCGCTGCGGTTCATCCCACCCACTCCAGGAACTCCTCCGCCGTGATCACCGGCTTCTCCCACCTCGCCGCGTTCTTCGCCTTGCTCGACTGCGAGCCGGCCTCGGCGACGACCAGCACATCCGTCCGGGTCTTGGTGAGGGTCGGGACGGCCCGGAGCCCGCGCGCCTCGGCCATGGCGTGCAGCTGCTCCTTCTCCAGCCAGCCGTGCCGGGGCGAGTGGACGGTGCCGGAGAAGCACACCCGCGCCCCCGGCACGAGCACGTCGGCCGCGCTGATCGGGCCTGTCGCCTCGAAGCCCTCGGGCAGCACCCGCACCCCGAAATGCTCCTCGACCCCGCGCAGGCGCTCGAGGACCTCCTGATCGGGGGAGAGGACCCGCTGCCAGGTCCCCTCGAGCAGGTTGGCGAGCACCTCGGCGGCGTCGTCCTGCGCGCCGAGGTTCCCGCCGACGACGAAGCCCGTCGGGGCGCTGGTCCCCGTCGGCCCCGTCGTGCGGGCGAGCAGATAGCCGTGCCCCGCCACGACCTGCCGGAACGCCATCCCGCTGCCGGGCAGCTCCTCTCCCGCGGCCCGCACGCGCCGCACCGCGTCGCGCACCGCCCGGGCCCGCTCGAGCGCTGTCGGCGCGTTCAACCGGGCGCGCTCGCCGGCGCCGAGCAGCCTGCCCGGGACTTCGAGCCCGAGCGGCACCGGCTCGACGATCCCGTTGCGCTTGAGCTCGAAGTCGATGTGGGCGAGCTGACGGTCGATGTCCACGCCGACGGGCACCCGCCCGGCCAGCAGCGCCGACAGCGCCGGCCACGCCTCCGTCAGCAGCGGCGCGAGCTGCACGTCCCGCGTGGTGATCCCGAACTCGTCCCGTGCGGAGAACAGGTCGGAGGTGGGGTTCACGACGGTGGAGACCTCGTCGCCGTCGTCGGTGACCACCGCGATCTCCACCGGCCGCGGCCGCCAGCGGTCCCCGGTCGTGCCGACCGTCAGCACCGACAGGTACGCCTCGCCGAGCGTCTCGGTCGCGGACGTGCCGCTCGCGAGATACCGCCGCACCCGCTGGTCGGTCTTGAGGTCCCGCGGCAGCACCTCGCGCCTCAGCACCAGCCCCTCGAGGCTCGTGCACCGCGACAGCGCCACGTACAGCTGGCCGTTGGCGAAGGTGCCGCCGGTGAGGTCCACGACCACCCGGTCCAGGGTCTGCCCCTGCGACTTGTGGATCGTGATCGCCCAGGCCAGCTTCATCGGCAGCTGCGTGAACGTGCCGATCACCTGATGCACCAGCGAGCCGCCCTCGACGCTCGGGCGCGTGATCTCCCAGGTGTGCTCGCGCACCTGCTCGGTGCGGCCGTCACGCAGCAGCACAGTGACGACCGGCCCGTCGGAGTCGGCGCCGATCGCGGTGATCCGGCCGAGCGTCCCGTTGACCCAGCGATCGAGAGGGTCGTTGTTCAGCAGCATCACCTGCGCGCCCACCGCGATCCGCAGCGTCTCCTCGGTGGGCCTCTCGAATCCGTCGGTGTCCCCGCTGATCTGCGCGGTGAAGGACTGCACCGGATCGGGCAGGCGCTCGAGCATCTGACGGTTCCGCGCGCCGACGATCCGGTTGGTGGTGGCGAGCGTCAGCCAGAACTCGTCCAAGCCGGGCTCGAAGCCGGGATCCGTCCGACGGTTCAGCTCGGCCCGCGCCTCCTCCAGCAGCGTCCCTTCCCGCACCGCGTTCAGCAGGTCCACGAGCCGGTCATCGCCCTGCTGGCGGAACACCGTGGACAGCTCCACCACCGGGAACGTGCCCTCGTCGAAGGAGCGGGCGGAGAAGAAGAACGGCGTGCCGTAGCGCTCCTCGATCCAGCCCGCTTCGTGATCGGTCACCACCGGCGGCAGCTGGTACAGGTCGCCGACGAGCACCAGCTGCACCCCGCCGAAGGGCGTGCCGGGCCGGGGGCCGTACTGCTCGAGCGCGGCGGTGAGCGCGTCGAAGAGGTCCGCTCGCACCATCGACGCCTCGTCGATGATCAGCGTGTCCAGCTCCTTCAGCGCGCCCGCGAAGCGTCCCGGGTAGTAGGAGCCGCCGCGCACCTGCTCCTCGGTGACCCCGAGCGGGAAGGAGAACAGGCGGTGGATCGTGTACCCGTCCACGTTCAGCGCCGCGATGCCGGTGGGTGCGACGGTGATCGTGGAGCGGTTGGTCTGCTCGAGATAGTGCCTGATCAGCGTCGACTTGCCGGTGCCGGCCTTGCCGGTGAGGAACAGGTGATGGCCGGCGTGCAGGTGTTCGAGCGCGGCGGCGAACTCGTCGGTGATCACCAGCGGGGGCGACGACGTCTCGGCGGATGCGGAGGCTGCCGACGGGGTAGCGGGCGCGGGCTGCGCCGGCGGCTCAGTGATAATGGGAGGGGCCGGTGCCGCGGAGGGCGCGGGCCGGGCCGACGAAGCGCAGGGTGCCGCCGATGCCTCGGCCTCCAGCCCCATCGCCGCTCGGTACTGCGCCACGAGCTCGGCCTTCAACCGCCCACGGTCGCCGACGGGGATGCCCTGCTCGCGCGCCCACGCCCGGATCGCGGTGGGGGATAGGTCCACCTCCGGGGCAGCCGGCACCGCTCGGCGCGGCATCGCCGCAGACGATGACGTGGGCCTGAGCGCACTGCTGGGCGATGACGGGACCGGCGGGGAGGCCTGCGCTGCGGGAGCCGGGCGCGCAGACTGCGGCATCGCAGTCCGCGTCGGCCCCTGCGGAGGAGCCGGCGCCGGGGGCGTCCGGCCCGCCACTCCACCCCGCAGCGCCCGCGACGCGGTCAGCGGGGCGTCGTACCCCGTCTGCCGGTCCATCGCGAGATACCGCTCGAGCAGCCCGGCCGCCGCATAGGCGTCACCGAGCGCGGAGTGCGCCTGCTGATGCGTCACCCCGAGCGCCGCGCAGCACTCGGCGAGCGTGCGCCGCCGCAGGTGGGGAAGGTAGACGGTGCTGCCCTGCAGCGTGCAGTAGGTGGACACCTGCGGCATCGGCAACGAGGCCCGGGCGAACTCCGCCTGGAGGAAGGCGAGGTCGAACTCGGCGTTGTGCGCGACGAGCACCAGTCCCTGCAGTGCGGTGCCGATCTGGACGGCGAGGTCCGCGAAGCGCGGGGCGCCGGCGACGTCCGCGTCGGTGATGCCGTGGATGTGCGTGGCGCGCACCGGCCCGCCCGGGTGGAAGCGCGTCACCCACTGGTCGATCGGCCGGCCCTCCTCGTCGGCCCGCAGGATCGCGAGCTCCAGGACTCGCTCACGCTCGGGATCAAGGCCCGTCGTCTCCACGTCGATCACCGCGAAACGAGGAGCCCCCGACGGAGCGGGAGGCGGCGTCGCGGACGGCGCCGAGGCGCGGCCGCGGAAGCGATCGAGCAGTCCCACGAGGATCCTCTCCGGGCAGGGGTGGTGATCGCTCGATCATCTCAGGGAGCGGGGACAGAGGAGGCGCTGTCCGCGAGGGGACCATCGATGATTCGTCCGTCCCCACCTGGCGCTATCTACGATCTCGTCACTGCGGCGCACCGGCGCCGCCGGGGGAGATGAGGAGAAGAAGTTGGACGCATCGGTATCGGCGATCACGTCGTGGACCTTCGTCGAGGAGTGCCCGATCCCGCAGGACGTCACCGCCCTGCTGGTGCCCGAGGAGCGGGCGATCGCGGCGTACAAGACGTTCCGCGACTCGGCCGTGTTCACCACGAAGCGACTGATCGTGCGCGACGCCCAGGGGATCCGCGGCAAGAAGGTCGAGATCTACTCGCTGCCCTACTCCGCGATCAACATGTGGTCCTCGGAGAACGCCGGCACCCTCGACCTCAACGCTGAGGTCGAGCTGTGGACGCGCGCGGGCCGGATCAAGATCGCCGTCGGCAAGCACATCGACGTGCGCCGACTCGACCTGCTGATCGCGAACGCGGTGCTGCGCTCGTCCTGAGCGCGGCGGGACGGTCGGTGGGTCGAGGCCCGGCTCGCCGCCCGCCGAAGGGAACGCCGTCGCTGGCGCGAGAGCTGCTGGGAGTGGTCGAGGTCGAGCGCACCAGGGGTTCCGGGGAGACGTACACCGTCATCGAGTACTCGGCGCAGGTGCAGGAGCTTCTTCTGGCGCTGTACCGGGACGGGAACCTCTGACCCCCCGCGTGGCCTCGTCCACATAGCGATTGGGATAATCCCAATCGGGGCGTACGGTAGAGGCATGACGACGATCGGCGGCCGTGTCGGTGCGGCGATGCACGGCGCAGGGATGCAGCAGAAGGAGCTCGCCCAGCGCGTCGGGATGACTCCCGACGCGCTCTCCCGTGCGCTCCGCGACCAGCGAGGCTTCGCTGCTGTCGAGCTCGCCGCCATCGCAGAGGTGCTGGATGCGGACGTGCACGAGCTGATCACCGGGGCGCCGGATCCTCATCGCCTTGTGCTCGCCGCGCGCCATTCCTTCGACCACGACACGGGGGCGCGCAGCGTCGCCGGCCTCGACGAGGACCACTCCCTGCTCGCCGACGTGCGGCTCGCCTACGCGCAAATCTCGCCGGTGCGAGCGCCTCTCGAGCTCCCGTCGGACGTCGAGGGGATCCGGCGCCTTCTCCATCCCGATTTCGTGCGGCCGTTCGTCGATCGTCTGGCGGAGATCGAGGTCGACGTGGTCCGGATCGATGGCCCCAGTACCGCCTATTCGTTCCTCGTCGAGGAGCGGCCGGTCATTCTGCTGCCTGAGAGCGGCAACTGGTTCCACGAGAACTGGTCGCTCGCCCATGAGCTGGGACATCTCGCGCTCAGGCACGAGGGCGTCGTCCCGGGCACCGCGCTCGCCGATGTGAAGGAGCGTGAGGCGAACGCCTTCGCCGCCGAGCTGCTGCTGCCTGCCGTCACACTGCAACAGATCGACTGGGCAGAGATCCGTCCTGCAGAGGTCGCCGAGCTCGTCTGGACCTGGGGCATCTCCACCGGTGCTCTGTCACGGAGGCTGAAGAAGCTGGAGCTCACCCCGTCGGCCGAGGTTGCCGAGGTCCTGACGTGGAGCACGCAGAAGCTGCTGCGCCGACATTGGACCGGTGCGAAGGTCGGCGATCCCATCACCCGGCGCATGCGGGACGCGGGGGAGCGACGCTTCCCGACCTGGCTCCAGGAGGCGCACCTCGAGCAGATCGCGGAGGGTGCTGTCGGCAAGGGGACGCTCGCGTGGATGCTCGGCGTCCCCGTGACGTCCCTCGAGGTGGACGAACCGGCGGCCGCCGAGGAGCTCTCCGACGACGCGCTCGCCGAGCTGATCGGCTGATCACCGGTGACCGACGCGCCCCTGCTGTTCTTCCACGACACGTCGGTCCTCGTGAACTTCCATCGCCCAGGGCTGATCCCTGTGCTCGGACCGCTCCTGCGCGAGAACGTCCGCTGGACGGGGTCGATCCGCGCCGAGTGTGCGAGGAAGGAGCAACAGCTGGAGCTGCCCGGACTGGTCGACGCTGCGGATCGCCTCCTGGGAGAGCCGCTCCTGCCTGAACCCTCCGAGCACCTCTCGATCCGGCAGCTCCGCCGCCAGATGGCATCGCCGGGAGACCACCCCCAACAGCATCTGGGCGAGGCCGAGTCGATCACGCTCATCCAGAAACGGAGGCTCCGCGCGGTATTCGTGACGGACGACCGCGCGGCCATGTCCTGGGCGAAGCCGATCGAGTGCGTCGGAACATGGCGTCTGCTCCGTCTGGCTCGCAGGAGGGGCCTCGTCACGATGGAAGAGGCGAAGGCGCTCTGGCAGGAGTTCGTCGGCGCGGGCGGGACGCCACCGTCGACGATCCGTACGCTGAGTCAGTTCGTCGCCACGTACGAGTGACCACGAGCGATGCGCGGCGTTTGTACAGCCCGTCGCCGGCCTCCCGGATCCCGTCGGTCCCACGCCGTATCGTGACGCTGTACTCGACGAGGGGAGCAGCGATGGCGGCGAAGAAGAGCGCACAGGTGGAGACCAAGGGCGGCGGGCTGAAGAAGGCGATCTCCTTCCTCGGCATGGCCACGCCGTTCGTGATCCGGCTGGTTCAGATGCTGAGGGACAACCCCGAGGTCTGGGACTACGTGAAGGAGCAGCTCGAGAAGCTGAGGCGCCACGACAAGGCCACGCCCGAGGCGATGCTCGCGACGCTCGATGGCCTCCGCGAGCAGGTCACGCTGCTGACCGAGTCGGCCGATGACGAGCAGGAGGCCGCGAAGGCGGCCGCTTGGTCCGCGAAGCTCGACTCGGCCTCGCGCGCTGCGCAGCTCCTGGCCGCTCCGGGCTCGACCGCCAAGCAGCGCAAGACCCTGAAGAAGCAGATCGACTCGCTGCGCCAGGACATCTTCGCCGCCTACGTCACCGAACTCGACGAGGACGCCAAGTCCGCGAAGAAGTGACGGCCCCCGGGCCGGAGACGCAGCCGTCTCGAGAGGCAGCAGCGTCCCGGTCTCCTCGTGCACCAAATTCCCGCACAGGAACGAGAAGTTCAGGGTGCGCTGATAGTCCTTGAGCTGCTCGAACTCGCCGCGGAGGAACAGGTCGCCGCCGTCGAGGACGAGCACTTTCTCCTCCTCGGCCCGGACCTGGTCGGTGAGCGTCGAGTACGTCGCGACGTTGTTCTCGTGACGACGGCCGTCGGCGGGGCATGCGCACCCCTAGCATGGCCGGCGATGACCTCCGACTCCGCCCGCCTCTCCCAGCTCCTCGCCTCGCTCGACGGCCGCGGCTACGGCTCCTACAAGCAGCTGCGCGGCAGCTACGACCTGGGATCGTGCCGTCTCGTGATCGACCATGTGCAGGCCGACCCCTTCGCGCCGCCGTCGCTGATGCGCCTGGTCGTGGACCGGGCCGCGGCGGGCTTCCCGGAGGACCTGCTGGCCGACCGGCGCGGACGCGTCGCGACCTCCGACTTCCTGGCGCGGGCGCTCACCGAGGCCGCCTCGCACAGCGGGGAGCGGGTCGACGTCGGCGCCCCGGGCCAGGAGGTGCTCGAGCGCACCACCATCGCCGTCGCCGACGGTTCGATCGAGGCGCGCCTCGCCGCCGAGCTGCCCGCCTCCGGCCGTCGCATCCAGGGCCGACGCGCCGCGCGCCTGCTCACCGAGGACCTGCCCCGGATCGCCGAGGCCGTCCTGTTCCACGCCCGCCACGACGCGGAGGCGCTGCGCGCCCATGTCGCCCTCCACCGCGACCAGGAGGCGCTGCGCGAGCAGCTCGCCGCACGGGGGCTCGTCGCCTTCGTCCGCGACGGCGCGATCCTGCCCCGCCGCTCCGGAGACTCCGACCTGCCGCTCACCGAGGGCGCGATCCCCTTCGAGAGCCCGGCCTCGCTGCGCGTCGAGATCGAGCTGCCCACAGGCCGACGGGTCAGCGGCATGGGCGTCCCCGAGGGGGTGACCGTGATCGTCGGCGGCGGTTTCCACGGCAAGTCCACGCTGCTGCGCGCCCTCGAGCGCGGCATCCACCCGCATCGCGCGGGCGACGGCCGCGAGTGGGTGATCACCCGGGCCGATGCCGCGGCGATCCGCGCCGAGGACGGCCGCGCCGTGACCGGCGTCGACATCTCCGCGTTCATCAGCGGGCTGCCCTCGGGGACCGACACCCGCTCCTTCACCACCTCGAACGCCTCGGGTTCCACCTCGCAGGCTGCCTCGCTGATCGAGGCGGCCGACGCCGGCGCGTCGGCGCTGCTGATCGACGAGGACACCTCCGCCACGAACTTCATGCTCCGCGACGCGCGGATGCGCGCGCTGATCCCCGCCGACCGCGAGCCGATCACCCCGTTCGTGGATCGCGTCCGTCCCCTGCTCACCGAGCGCGGGGTCTCCACCGTGCTGGTCGCGGGCGGTTCCGGTGCCTTCTTCGACGTCGCCGACCACGTGATCGCGATGGACTCCTACGCCCCCTGCGACGTCACCGCCGAGGCCCGCGCCCTCGCCGAGGAGGCACCGCGCGCGACCGGTCCGGTGTTCACTGCGCCGCGGCCGAGGATCCCGGACCCGGCCTCCCTCCGGCCGCCGGACGCCCGCAAACCCGCCTCCGCCCGCGGCCGCGACACGATCCGGCTCGGCCGCGATCACCTCGACCTCTCCGCCGTCTCCCAGCTGCTCGATCCCGCGCAGACCCAGGCCGTCGCCCACGCCCTGGACCGCCTCGCGGACCTGCTCGCCGAGGACGGCCCGCTCCCGCTCGAGGACGCGGTCCAGCTGCTCGTCGACCGGATCGAGAACAGCGGCCTCGAGACCCTCTCGCCCCACCGCGGCCATCCCGGCCATCTCGCCCGGCCCCGCGCGCTCGAGATCCACGCCGCGGTGAACCGGTGGCGGGGCCTGCGGCTCTCCTGACCGCTACGGCGCCACGTTGAGGGTGCGGCGGAACATGTTCCCCGGGTCGTAGACCTGCTTGACCCGCTGCAGGCGCCGGTAGGTCTCCGCCCCGTACGCCTCGCGGGTCACCTCGGGCACGGGCCGGGTCCGCTCGATGGATCGGAAGTTGACGTACTCGCCGCGCTCCCGCAGCCGGGCGAGCTCGGCCGCGGCCCGCTCGGCGAAGGCGCGGAAGCGGGCGTCCTCCCCGGGGTCCTGCCAGGCGAGATGGATCGAGACCATGAGTCGTCCGCCGCGGTGAGGGAAGGCGGTCGCCCCCTCCGGGACGCGGGCGAACGCCCCACCGAGCAGGTGCAGGTCCAGGCTCGCGCCCGGCCCGGGCAGCGCCTCGGCGACGGCGGCGAGAGCGTCGAGCACCTCCTCGTCCAGGCTGCGGAAGCTCGCGTTGCGCCAGAGCCCGCGCGCCCCCGTCGGCACCGCCTCGCTGCGCGCCCCCTGCCAGGCCTCCCAGCTGACCGGCCCGCTGAGCTCGCGGTCCGGAGGCAGCGCGCGGCGCAGCGCGCCGATCAGAGTCTCGCCGCGGGCGTGGTCCTCGTCGATCCAGACGATGTGGATCGCGAGCCATGGGGCGTCCCCGAGTCCGTCCTCGGGCGGCGGCGAGGCGATCGAGACCTCCGCGGCGAGCTGGTCGGGCAGGTCGCGGCTCCAGCGCTCGAAGGCGCCGAGCGCCCGCCGCCACTGCGCCCGTCGGTAGTACAGGCTCGCTCCGAGCACCGTCTCCGGCATCGGCACGGCCCGGTAGGTGAACGCGGTGACCACGCCGAAGTTCCCGCCCCCGCCGCGCAGGGCCCAGAACAGGTCCCGGTGCTCCTCCTCGCTCGCGCGCACCCGTCGGCCGTCGGCGAGGAGCACGTCGGCGGCCTCGAGGCGGTCCAGGCTGAGCCCGGCCTTCCGCGACAGCCAGCCCACCCCGCCGCCGAGCGTCATCCCGGCGATGCCGGGGGAGGGGACGGTGCCCAGCGGCACGGCGAGCCGGTGCGGTGCGGTCGCGGCGTCGACATCGCCGACCCTCGCCCCGGGCGCGGCCGTGACCAGGTGGGCCGCGGGGTCCACGGTGACCTCGCGGAGCGCGCCGAGATCCAGCACGATCCCGTCGTCGACGGTGCCGAGCCCTGCGACGGAGTGCCCGCCGCCGCGCACTGCGAGCGGCAGGCCCGTCTCGCGCACCGCCTCCAGCACGGGCAGCACGTCGTCGATCGTCGCGGCGCGCACCACCAGGTAGGGGAAGCGGTCCTCGCGCCCGTTCCACACCGCCCGCGCCGCGTCGTAGTCCGGATGGCCGGGCACCACCACCTCGCCCGCGACCCGGTCGCGCAGCCGGTCCAGGGCCGCGCGCGATTCCGGGATCGGATCCTCGCCCGTCTTCCATGTCATGGCCTGGCGACCTCCTGGAATGGTGGGCGAACAGGCCGCCCACGACCAAGGAAGAGTGCCGGGCCGCACCGTCCGGGCACCCTCCGCGGACTGTGCCTGACCAGCGGGCGGGCCGCCCGTCGGCAGGCGGGTGGAGCTGATCCGACCGTACTGCGCGGCGAGGAGGAGGGCAACGGGCCTCCCCCTCGTGGTGCCCGGACACGTCGACGCCTATGACCGCGCCGACGCGGCCGATGCTCCTCCCGTCCGCGCGAGGTGGCAGGCTGGGCACACCCGCCACACCCCGGACGAAGGAGCACCATGTCCGTTCCCCACCTGCTCGACCACATCGTCATCGCCGGCCCCGATCTCGCCGAGACCGTCGAGTGGTTCCGCGAGCTCACCGGCGTCACGCCCGCCCCCGGTGGCAGCCACCCCACCGGCACTGCGAACGCCCTGGTCGCCCTCACCGTCGGCGGCGAGCGACGCCCGCACTACCTCGAGCTGATCGGCCCCGACCCGGAGCGCGAGGGGGAGGAGCTGCCGAAGACCTTCAGCATCAACCGCCTGAAGCGCCCCACCCTGATCACCTACGCCGTGCACCCCGAGGGCATCGACCAGGTCGCCGAGCGCTCCCGTGCCGCCGGCGTCGATCCCGGCCCCATCGAGGACCTCTCCCGCACCACCGCCGACGGCGAGCTCTTGCAGTGGCGGCTCACGCAGGCGCGCGCCCCGCGCAACTACGGCGTGCCCTTCCTCATCGACTGGGGCACCACCGAGCAGCCCGGCCTCACCGACCTGCCCACGATCGAGCTGGTCTCCTTCGAGCGCATCGAGGTGAGGCCCGAGCCGCTGCAGAAGGCGCTGGCCGCGCTCGACCTCGGCGACGGCGTCGCCCCGGTCCACGAGGGCCCCGGCTCCCGCTTCGTGCTGCAGCTGCGCACCGAGGACGGGCGCGAGATCGAGATCTGAGACGGTCCACGGCCGCCCCGGCATCGTCCCGCCGCGGGTGCGTGCCGCATGTGGTCAGGTGATGGCGCATGGCGTGCCGCTATGCCTATATGGCGGTTTCAGATGATCACTGCATCGGTGGTGATGATCTGGAGGAGCGATGAGCGGTAGGCGCAGGATTGCGACGCA
>NZ_JAKJJW010000012.1:0-99470 GCF_025669985.1 Brachybacterium atlanticum
GGCGCCACCGGTCGCGGCCCGGGCGGCGTCGCCGGACTCCGCCGCCGGCTGCTCCGCCTCCTGACCGGTCCCGGCGCCGTCGGCCTCGGGGGCCGCGCTCTGCGGGGAGGCGGCGGACTTGCGGGCCAGCGCCGCCTCGATCGCGGCATCGAGGTCCTCGTCGGAGAGCTCCTGCGCGAGCGCCGGCTCCGCGGGAGCTGCCGGCTCCGCCGCGGCGCCGCCGGGGCCCTCCTGCACGGCCCCCTCGCTCCCGTCCGGGGCGGGGGCGGCGGGTGCGGCGCGCAGCGCCTCGGGGTCGGGCGGAGCGATCTCCTCGTCGCTGCCCGTGAGCGCGGCGACATGGGGGACGACGGGGACGTCGTGCCCGCCCTGCAGCACCCAGAGCAGGGCGCGCAGGTCGCGGGCGCCGTCGGAGCGCAGCCGGGCGTGGTCGAGGTCCTGCACCGCGAGGGAGGAGACCACGGTGGTGCGGCCGCGGGCGCGGGTGATGACGGTGGCGAGGGCCTTGCGGCCGCTCTCCTCGGACAGCGGTCCGAAGCGGTGCAGCAGCCGGCCGTGCGGGGTCTTCCCGAAGCCGATCGAGACGATGATGTCGTCGCGCAGCACGGAGGTGGCCTGCGCGGCGGGCAGCACGGTGAACACCTCGCGCGCGCCGGGGTCGAAGTAGTCGCGCAGCGCCGGGATGACGGAGACGGTGTTCATGATCCGCTCCATCAGGCGCCGGGCGTGCTCCTCGGTGAAGGTGAGCACGGCCAGGGACCGCTCGGGGCGGGTGCGGGCGTGCTCGATCACGAGGTCGGTGACACGGCGCAGCTCCGCCTCGGTGGACTCGACGTACTCCATCCCCTCGGTGACGGGGCCGCGGCCGTTCTCGACGGTGACCAGGCGGTCCTGCTCGGGGGCGACGGGGCTCGGCACGGCCACGACCTCGCCGACCAGGGCGCGGCGCTGGGCGAAGCCGCGCAGCCCCTCGGTCGCGGGATGGGGATCGCGCAGGATCTCCTGGTGCGGGGCGATGCGCAGCATGTCGTCGAGGAGGCTCGGGACCGAGTCCCCGCCGTACTCGAGCACATCGCCGACGACGACGGTCTGCGACGCCCGGACGATCGAGGGCAGCGCCGCGGCGGTGGGCAGGCGTCCGCCGTCGGCGACGATCAGCACGTCGAAGTGGCGTCCCCGGGGGATGACCTGCGGGACCAGGTACGGGGAGGCGAGCCAGGCGGGGCGGGCCGCGAAGAGGATGTCCTCGTACTTCGCGGCGAGGTCGCGGATGGACACGGTCGAGGAGCGGGCGAGCTCGGCGATCGCGGCGCGGGAGGTGTCCGGGTAGAGCTTCATCGTCGCCACCCTCGTCTCGTCAGCCGCGGCGTGCACGCGGGCGGCGGCGCCGGCGAGATAGGCGGAGTCCAGGCGGCGGAACCGCTCGGCGACCTGGGAGAGGGAGGTGCCGTCGTACTGGGAGATGGTCGGCTCGGCGCCGGCGATCAGCTCGAGGACGCTGCGCCACCAGGCAAGCTCCAGCTCGGCGCCGACCTGGTCGATCGGGACGCGGCGGGCACGGAGGTCCTCGACGAGCTCGCCGAGGCCGTCGAAGCCGAGTCGGCGCAGCAGCTCGGTGCGCCGCGGGAGGGTCTCGAGGTCGTGGCGGTCCGCGGCGAGGGCCTCGACACGGCGCTCGAGCTCGTCGAGGTCGGTGCGGGCGAGGTCGGCGCCGGCTCCGGTGCCGTCCAGCAGCACGGCGAGCTCGTCGAGCACCTTCTGCGAGCGGGCGGCGATGCGGTGGATCTGCTCGAGGTCCTCGGGCAGGGACGGCCGCGAGGGGCTCCCCTCCGTCTCGGCGGCGTGGCGGCGCCACTCCTCGACCACGTCACGGGCTTCGCCGAGGTCGCGGTGCAGGTCCGGGGACAGGGAGGCGGGGCGCTGCAGTGCGGCGGCCTCCTTCTTCAGCCGCCGACGGGCGCCGAAGCCCATCTCCACGCCGCGCTCCTCGCGCCAGCGCTTGTCGGCGGTGGCGGCGACGAGGTCGGGCAGCGGGGCGGCGAACACGGCGGACTGGAAGGTGCCCAGCAGCGCCTGCACCCGGTCCAGCAGCGCGAGGCGCTCGCCGAGCTGGACGAGGGTCGC
This sequence comes from Brachybacterium atlanticum, assembly GCF_025669985.1. Lineage (NCBI taxonomy): Bacteria > Bacillati > Actinomycetota > Actinomycetes > Micrococcales > Dermabacteraceae > Brachybacterium > Brachybacterium atlanticum. The sequence continues at coordinate 2,125 of NZ_JAKJJW010000012.1, forward strand.
GGGTTCGCGCAGGCCCAGCTCCCGGCCGGCGCGGGCACCGGCACGACGCAGCTGCGGCAGGATCTCGCCGCGCAGCTGGTCCACGAGCTCCTCGGCCCGCGATGCCTGGGTGTCGGAGCTGATCGGCGCGCCGTACCAGGCGGTCTGCTCGGGCCCGGTGGAGAGCACGCCCACCTCGGCGGCCTCGCGCAGCGCCTCGGCGTAGCGGTCGCGGTCCTCCCCCACCATCTGCGCGGCCACGGAGCCGGGCAGGCGCACGGAGGTGCGGGGGGCGGGGTGGAGGCGGGTCAGCGCGGCGAGCGCAGAGATCGCGTCGTGTGCGGAGGCGTCCCACGGCTCCTGGATCCGGTGCATCGCCTCGACGTGGCCGACGAGGATGTCGCGGCTGGCGCCGAGCTCCTCGGGCGCGGCGTCGTCCGGGCCGAGTCCGTGGGAGCCGGCGCGGCGCAGGCTGCGCAGCAGCGAGCCGGAGGCGTTGCGCTGCAGGGACGGGTCCGGGGAGAGGTCGAAGACGAGCTCCTCGAGGCCGCGGCGACGAGCGATCTCGACGAGCTGGGAGAGGTTGCGGCGGCGCTGGGACACGATCAGGACGCTCCTGCCGCGGGCGTTGAGCTCCTCGGCGAGGTCGACCACGAGGTCGAGGCTGGTGGTGCCGGGCGGGGTGGGCACGGCGAGGTCCCCGCCGGCCAAGACCCGTTCGAGCACGGCGCGGTGGCCGGGGTCGACGGCGGCGACCAGCTCGTCCTCAGGAACCTCCGGGGCCAGTCCCTGCTCCGCGCCGCGCACCTGGGTGCGGGCGGTCTCGTCGCCGGCGAGCGCGGCGACCAGCGGCGAGGCGGCCCAGTCCTCGCGCGCCTCGGCGAGGTCCTCGGCGACGGAGCCGGCCGCGTCCATCATGTTCCCGACGACGAGGGCGTGCAGGACGCGGAAGCCGGTCAGCGGCTGGCCGAGGGAGCGGAAGGCGTCCAGGACGGGGTTGGGGTCGAAGCCGTGCGCACCGTCGGTCGTGGCCAGCAGCGCGCGGGCGTCGACGGCGACGCCGGCCTCGCGCAGGGCGCGCAGCAGGACGGGGTTGAGGTCCGCGGTCGCGTCGACCTCGAGGTCGACGTCCTCGCGGGCGTTGCCGCGCAGGCGAAGGGTCACGGGGCGCACGAGCACGGGGGCGTGGATCGGCTCGGAGCCGTCCTCGGGGTACCAGATCGCCTCGCCGATCCCGAGATGGCAGGTGGTCAGCCCCACCTCCTCCGCGTGCCGCTCGGCGACCTCGCGGATGGTGCGGGCGTGGGCGCGGGCGTCGGCGAGCGCCCCGACCTCGCGCACCAGGGAGGACAGGCGCGTGGGGCCGCGGCCTGCGAGCAGCTGCGCGAGCCCGGAGGGGTGGGAGTGGGTGAGGTCCAGGACCGTGCCGCCGGCACGGATCTGGGTGAGGAAGGAGGGGGCGGTGACGCCGCCGGTGATCTGCTGGGCCCAGCGGTCCAGGGCGTCGGCGACGCGGTCCTCGCGGCTGAGCGGGCGGTGCTCGCGGCGGACCACGGGCACGCCGTCCTCGTCCTGCTCGGGCGCGATCCCGGCCCCGACCTCGTCGAAGCGGTGGTCGAGCACGACCTCGTAGCCGCCGGCCCGCGCCGGCTCGGCCGGGGGCTCCTCGCGCTGCGGCGCGGCGGGTGCCGGATCGGGGCTCGCGGGGGCCTCCTGCTGATCCCCGGACCGCTCGCCGCGACGCTCCCGGGCGAGGGCCGACAGGGCGTCGTCGCGCGACGGCGCCTCCTGGCCCGTGCTCTCCGGTCGCTTCTTCCCGCGCAGGAAACTCCACATGGGAGCCCACGCTACCGGGAGCGCGGCCGGCGTCAGCGCAGGCGTGCCACCCGTGGGACGCCCGACCTGCTCACACCTCGTGCAGGCGCACCGAGCTCTCCTGCAGATGGGCGCGGAGGTCCTCGGGGACGGGGCCGGCGATGATCAGGTCGGTGAGCACGGAGACGGGGCAGATCCCGGCGAGCGCGCGGTGGCCGATCTTGTCGGCGGTGGCGAGGCCGACGACGCGGCGGGAGTGCCCGATCATCATCCGGGTGACGCCGGCCTCGGCGTCGGAGTTGCAGGTCAGGCCCGCGCCGAGGTCGAGTCCGACGGTGCCGACGAACATCGTGTCCAGCCACAGGTCGCGCATGGTGGCGGTGGCGATGGGGCCGGTGAGCTCGAAGGAGTAGGGCTCGGCGACGCCGCCGAGCACGACGGTGCGCACGGAGGGGCGCAGCACGGCCTCGGTCGCGATGTTCAGCGCCGCACAGACGACGGTCAGGCCCGGCGTCCCGTCGCGGGAGTCGAGGTCGGAGCGGGAGACGGCCCGGCGGGCGGCGGAGGTGGTGGTGCGCCCGCCGTTGAAGCCGATGATCTGCCCGGGCTCGACGAGGGAGGCGGCGCGGTCCGCGACCCGCTCGCGCTGGCCGGAGCCCTCGTCGGCCGCGCGCGGGACGCTGGCGAGGGAGTAGGCGACGTCGACCGCGACGATCCCGCCGTGGGTGCGGCGGGCGAGCTGGGCCCGCTCCATCTCCATGAAGTCCCGTCGCACCGTGGACTCGCTGACCTGGAGGTCAGCGGCGACCTCGGCGACGCTGAGGCGCTTGGTGGTGGTCAGCAGCGAGAGCACGTGGTCCCAGCGGGCGCTGCGTCCCCTCGCTGCGCGGCGCGGCGCCTCGGACGGGCTCGAGGGGGTCGACAGGGAGGGGCGGGACCCGGCTTCGCGCATGCTCACGCAGACAGTATTGCGCGCTTTGCCACCGATCACGCCTGTCGCGCGCAGATTCGACCAGATCAGGTCGGATCGTCGGGTCACGTTTGAGTCACGGCGGCAGGGCGTCGTAGGTTGGCGATGTCGCCTCGGTCACGGGGTGGTTCCGCGAACGAAAGGACATGAACATGGGCTTCGATGACGCGCTGAACAAGGCCAAGGGCTTCGCCGACGACAACCCGGACAAGGTCGAGCAGGGCCTCGACGGTGCGACCGAGCAGGTCAAGGGTCGCACTCCGGACAACGTCGACGGCCACGTCGACAAGGGAGCGGACGCCGCCCGCGACCGACTCGGACTCGGCGGGGACGACGACAAGGACAACTGAGTTCCCGCTCCCCCTGAGCAACGAGGAACCCCCGAGGCATACCTCGGGGGTTCTTCCGTGTCCGGGCTCGGTCCACGGCCGACGGACCGGGGAGCGCACCGGGTGAGCCGGCGGCGCTCGGCCGGTGGGCCGGCGGCGCGGGGTCGAGCGGGTGACGGGGTGGGCGTCAGTCGCGGCGGCGCATGATCAGCAGCACCGCGACGACCGCGCCGACCACGACGACGCCGAGCACGATGAGCAGCGGGGTCATGGAGGAGCCGCTCTCGTCCTCGGCGGCCTCTGCCGTGGCCTGCTCGTCCTCCTCGGCGGGCGTGGTGGTCTCCGCAGGGGCGCTCTCCTCGGCGGGGCTGCTCTCCTCGGCGGGCGCCTCGGTGGTCTCCTCCGCGGCGGTGTCCTGCTCGGCGGTGACCTCGAAGGTGCCCTCGATGGGGTGGCCGTCGCTGGAGACGACGCGCCACTGGACGGTGCTGGTCCCGGCGGGCAGCGGCTCCTCGAGGGTCGCGGTGGCGACGGGTCCGTCGACGCTCGGTGTGATCTCGGCCAGCTGCTCGCCGGACTCGTCGGTGATCCGCACCAGCGGGCTCACCTCGAGGATGTCGGCGGAGAAGGTGAGGGTGATCGCCTCGGGCGAGGTCTCCAGCGTCGCGCCGTCGGCCGGATCCGACTCGAGCAGCGTGTCGTGGGCCTGCGCGGGCGCGCCGAGCGCGAGGAGCGCGGCGAGCAGGGCGGCGAAGAGTGCTGCGAGGGCGGCGGCGCGAACGGAGGCATGGCGGCTGAGCAGGGTGTTCACCCCGGCAGGGTACGCGAGGCTGTCGGGACGGGTCTGTTCCCCCGGTCACGCCGACAGGCGGGCCCGCCCGGTCGCGCGCCCGACAGCCCCGCGATCAGGTCGTGCTCGCCGCGGGCTCAGCGCTCGGGCAGCGGCACCGCGTGGCGCAGCACGGGCAGGGCCGCGCGCGCCGTCTCGACCTCGGCGAGGTCCAGGTCGACCATCAGCAGTCCGGGCTCGAGCCCGAGCTCCTGGCGGATCCGGCCCAGCGGGCCGACGGCGGCGGAGCGGCCGACGCCGCGCGGGGCCCTGCCCGCGTAGCCGGCGGGCGGGGACTGGTCGGCGGCGAGGATCACCGTGGTGGAGTCCAGCGCCCGCGCGCGCAGCAGCAGCTGGAGCTGCTCGCGCTTGCCGGGACCCTCGGCCCAGGCCGTCGGCAGCAGGATCGCGTGCGCGCCGCGGCGGGCGAGCGCCGTGAACTGCTCCGGGAAGCGCATGTCGTAGCAGGTGGCAAGGCCGAAGCGGGTGCCGGCGAGGTCGAACGTGACCAGCTCCTGCCCCGGGGCGACGGTGGCGGACTCGTCGGCGTCGAAGGCGTCGAAGAGGTGGATCTTGCGGTACTCGAGCGAGGGGGTTCCGCCGGGGCCGCGCACGAGGACGGTGTTGTGGACGCGGCCGTCGTCGGCGGGACTGAAGGAGCCGGCGACCACGACGAGGGAGTGCTCGTCGGCGAGCTCCTGGAGCAGGCGGGCGAAGTCCTCGTGGTGGGCCTCGGCGGCGGCGCGCAGGTCGGTGCCGAAGGGGGTGAGGGTCGCCTCGGGCAGGAGCACGAGGTGGGCGCCCTCCTGGGCGGCCTCGGCGACGGCGCCGCGGACCACGGCGACCATCGAGGCGTGGTCGGTGGGCACCTCGATCTGGGCGAGGGCGATGCGGGGGCCGGCGGCGCGGCGCACCTGGTCCAGGGCATCGGGGGTGTCGATGTCGGCGGCCTCGGAGCCGGTGACGGGCAGGCTCACGAGCTCGCCCTCGCCGAGGGTGCCGTAGAGGCGGCGCAGGCTGAGGTCCGCCCAGCCGCCGCCGTCGTGCTCGATCTCGGAGAGCGCGGCGCGGATCCGGCCGAGCGGCCAGGCGGCACCGAGGAACTGCACATGCCCGTCCTTCGACTCGAGGGCGACGACGCGGCCGGTCTCGGCACTGCGGGCGGCGAGGGCGCGGAGGGTCTCGGGGCGCAGCAGCGGCATGTCCCCGCCGAGGACCAGTACGGTCGCCTCGTCGGGCGCCTCGGAGATCTCGGCGACGCCGCGGGCGAGCGCGGCCAGCGGCCCGGAGCGCGGCGGGTCCTCGAGCACGAAGCGGGCGCCGTGGCGGGCGGCGAGGTCGCCGCCGTCGGCCCCGCTCGGGCCCACGACGATGCGGCGGCCGACGGGGGCGGCGCGCAGCACGCGTTCGAGCACGCTCGCGCCCGCGATGGGCAGACGGGTCTTGTCGGTGCCGCCCAGGCGCGAGGCCGCTCCCCCGGCCAGGATCACGGCGGCGACGGTGGCGGCGGTCTCGTGCGATGCGGTCGACATGGAGCGATCCTGCCACGGGACGCTACGATGACCCAGGCCTTCGGTCACGGGGATTCATCCCCCGACCGGACCGGAGCGCCTCCGTAGCTCAGGGGATAGAGCACCGCTCTCCTAAAGCGGGTGTCGCAGGTTCGAATCCTGCCGGGGGCACCAGAGAAGACGCAGGTCAGGCGACTTCGATGTTCGCCGTCGCCATCGCCAGAGGGACGATTGTCCGCAGGTTGTCCGCAGCGTGCTGGCACGAAGCCGGGACACCATGACCTGTGGGACGCATAGATCGTGGCGCACAGGACTGCGGTCGCCCCCGAGTGAGGACACCTACCCGAACAGCGAGTCGGCCAGGCAGCACGCACTCGTCGCGGGTACTGGCCACCTTCGGACGACACTTGACTACGCATGCCACACTGGAGAGACCCATCTTCACGTGCACACGAACTGTGCACGTCGACTCAACCATCTGAAAGGGCGGTCGGGGCCAATGAACACACTCACCGCTCGTGACGTCGCCAGCTACATCAAGAGCAAGACCGACGTCTACGGCGAGACGCAGCTTCAGAAGCTGGTCTACTACGCTCAGTGCTGGAGCCTTGCTTGGGATGGGAGCCCGCTGTTCGAGGATGAGATTCAGGCCTGGAAGAACGGCCCTGTGCTCCCCGCTCTTCGGCACAGCAATACCAGCCTCTCCCCTGACGCGGCACACCTCACCGATGAGCGAGCACGTGCGACCGTTGATGCTGTCGTCGACCATTACGCGCGCTTCAACGGCAGCACACTCTCTGCTCGCTCTCATGAAGAGCGTCCCTGGCGGGAAGCGCGGGGCACACTGGCCGATGGAGAGCCTTCTGCTCGGGCGATCGACCCTCAGGTGATGAGGCAGTGGGCTAACGACGAGTCGTTGGCAGGTCATGATGTTCCCGTGCGTCGCCCAGTACCCCACCGCGTGGCGGAACGTGCTCGCGTGATGGAGCTCGGCCGATCGGGCGCGCAGACCTGGGCAAGAACTCTGGAGATCCTTGGCAGGTGAGGATGTACTCACGGTAGATCTGGTGGATCAGCTCTACCGTGAGTACATCGGCGCTGGGGCACTGCGAGACCCGGAAGGTCTAGCCGGCGCCTTGGGCGCCCCGTTCTCAACGTGGGAAGGGCAGGAGCTTTACCCGCTCATGGTCGAGAAGGCCGCGAGGCTGGTCATCCACATCCAGGCTCGACAGGCCTTCTCCGACGGCAACAAGCGGATCGCCTGGCTGACGATGATCGTGTTCATTGGTCTCCACGGCCTCTACCTCGCGGACACCACGGAAGAGGAGGCGGCAGACTTCGTTCTCGACATCGCCGAGAAACGTATCGACGCGAGAACCGCTGCAAGCTGGATCAGCATGCGACTTACAGAGATCGAGCCAGCCTGACCCAGCGGTAGCCACCGCCCAAGCCTTGATGAGCCAAGCTAGGTCGAGCGAAGAGCCAACTCATCCAGTACCGCTCCACCCGAGCACCTGATCCAACGGCCCCTTAGGCAACCGCAGCGCGCAGATCAAGCGAGATGGACTCTCGCCGACAAGAGCTCGATAGGGGAGACTATCGGCGAGCTCTCCTCCCTATGCCGGTCACGAGCCCGAGCAAGCTGGTCGGCGAGATCGTCGAGATCGTGGTCGAAGAGGTCGCTGTAGACGTTCAGAGTCGTGCTCGGCTTGTCATGCCCGAGCATGCGCTGCACGGCAAGCACAGAGGCTCCCGCGCTCACAGCGATGCTCGCGGCAGTGTGGCGCAGCTCGTGCGGCGTCAGCCCCGGCACACCGGCATCACGGGCAGCACGGTCGAACCACGAGCGCCTCATGTTCCTCACACGGAGCACGTCTCCACGAGGCGATGAGAACAAGAGGTCTGCGGCATCCCGACCGACGATGAGCGCGTCGATCTCATCGTCCAGGAATCGCGGCCACGGGACGGAGCGTCGCTGGTGATCCTTCGGGTCCGACCAGACGAGCTCTCCGTTCACCTCCGTCACAGAGGCCTCCACCATGAAGCGTCGACGCAGTCGATCAACGTTCCCGACACGGAGCGCGGAGAGCTCTCCGATGCGCAAGCCACAGTAAGCGAGCACGAGGACGATCACCTCGTGGCTGCCCGCCTCCTGGGCAAGCCGGTCCACCTGTCCCACGGTGAGGTAGCGGCGGCGCGCCACCTTCTGCCTCGGGAGCTGGAGATGGTCGGCAGGATTCATCGACACACGACCGTTCCGCATGGCCATCTGGAGCACCCCCCGAGCGACGCCGACGATCTTTCGGACCGAGCCTGACGAGAGGCCCGACGCGACGAGCTCGTTGACCCAGATCTGGAGATCCTCGTGCTTCACAGCAGACAGACGCAGATCGCCCCACCTCGGGAGGACGTGCATGCGGAGTACGGAGAGGTTCCGCTCGCGGGTGGTGGCGGTCCACGACGGGTTCACCTTCCAGGCTTCCGCCACCTCTCCAAAGGTGATGACCTGACGCTGCGGGTCCACGTACCTGCCTGAGGCGATGTCTCCCGCGACCTTGTCGAGCCACTCCACGGCCTGAGGCTTCGTCGCGAAGATCTGGGCGCGCTCATCGCCCTCGGCGTTGACGTAGCGCGCCCTCCAGCGCTTCCCGACGCCATCACACCGGCGGCCCTTCACGCAGTCTCCGTGATGGAGCTTCGAAGGCGAGCCATCTCTCTTGTGCCAGCGATCCTCGATCCCGGACCGGCGATTACGTCGTTGCGTCACGGCGACGTGTTCCTCTCCCTTAGTTCAGACCTCAGGGCCGGGATGTACCCGAGGTCCCTGCTCTTCCTTATCCACCTCGTCGCGGTAGAGGTCGGCAACTGCATCTGGTCAGCGATCGCCTTCGCGGGCTTGTGATCGTGCACTAGAGCTTCGGCATAGAGCTCTCCCACGAGACGAAGCACTTCGTCTCGTGGCCCTCGCCGCGCCATCTCCCGAATTCGTTCCAGATCACGCGTCGGCTTGCCGCGCTCAGCACGCAACTCGCTCATCAGCAGGCGGGATGCCTCCTCCGAGAGCCGACCGAGCGGCAGCCTTCGCACCAGCGCCCCGTTGATGCCCTCCCAACCCAGCCGACGACCGGGTCCCGCGAGCGCGACCGTCAAGCCGGTCATCACAAAGGGGGTCGGGTCACCATCACGCCCAAGCGGATCACCGACAAGCGAGACCTCGATCCTCAAGTTGGCGCCATCCACCTTCTCGACGAACCGGACGACGCCCGTACCGAGCCCATCGCTCTCCAACTTCTTCAACACCACTCCGTCCATACCGACAGAGTACACAAGTGGTCCTGTCTTGACCGAACTGCTCCACTCGGGCCATACTTCAGCCGCGTGGGTCCGCCACGTCACAACTACACCAGGAGGACGGCATGTCCAGAAAGCTCCATCGCCCCAGGGAGATCGCATCATCGTCGAGTCGACCGATGACCACATCGGAGGTGGAAGAGGAGTACGGAATCCCCGTCGGAACGTTGAGGTACTGGCGACACTGCGACATCGGCCCCAGGTCGTACTCAGTCGGTCGCAGTGTCCGGTACGACCGCATCGACGTTGAAGAGTGGTTGGAGGCGCAGAAGCTTGCGTCCGCACGCGGCGGCGTCGCGTGACAAGCCACAGAGCACAGAAGATCCCCGCCGCACAGCCTGGCAGCGGACGCGGCGGGGACCAGAGCATCGACATCCTTGAAGGAGACCGAGCATGAACATGGTATCGACCCACTACCGAGGCACTCCTGCCCGGCCACACGCTCAAGAGATCACCTGTCTGAGCACCCCTCAGGGGTACGCCCACATCGAGATCACCGACTCCGTGGTGGCCCTTGAGCTGTCAGGACGTGACGGCTCCGCCGTTTCGATCTCCCTGAGCGTCGCAGAAACCCAGAGGTTCGCAGAGCTTCTCGTGAGCGCCTCTGCTCACCAGGACCGGCGTACACCAACCCGACTGCGCACTCACGAGTACGGGGTGGACGCAGCATGACGCTGGGAGCACATCTGCTCGACGAGATCGAGCAGGCGATCAGGAAGTACACGATCCAGAATGGCGATGATGAGTACCGGGCGATGACTCTCTACGTCGCTATGTCCCACGCAGCGATGCACCTGGACTTCGCTCCTCGCCTCTGCCTGACGTCACCTGTGAAGCGATGCGGAAAGTCGCGGACGATGGAGATCCTCAGCGCGCTCTGCCACGCCCCATTGTCTTCCGCCAACGCATCGGCAGCCGCCCTGTACCGCTCGATCCCACGGGACGGAGGGACGCGAACGATCTTCATCGATGAGGCGGACACCTTGTTCAAGCCCGGTCTCACGAGCAGCCGCTCGGAGGAGCTTCGCAACCTCCTCAACTCCGGGTTCAGGCGGGGAGATCACACCCTTCGCTGCGACGGACCGAGCAACGCTGTAGTCGAGTTCAACACCTTCTCCCCCGTCGTCATCGCTGGCATCGGCGGGATGCCGGAGACCGTGACGGATCGAGCCGTGAACGTTCGTCTCCGCCGCAAGTTGGAGCACGAGCAGATTTCTGCATACCGCCTCAGGATCGATGAGCCCGAGCTCCACGCCTTGAGGGACCGCCTCGCAGCATGGGTCAACGAGATCGGGACCGCGGCTACTGATCACCGGCCGACCAACCTTCCGCTCAAGGACCGCGCAGCAGACGTCTGGGAGCCCCTCATCACGATCGCCGACATGGCGCGCGGTACATGGCCGCAGCGTGCTCGCGAGGCGGCTGTGAGCCTCCAGAAGGCACACGAGGACCAGGAGGTGCTCATGCCAGGCCTGGAGCTGCTGAACGACATCCGAACGGCGTTGAGGACCCTCGACGGGCAGCAGGTCTCTTCGACGGCCCTGACCGACGCCTTGGAACGGGTCGAGGGCTCACAATGGCAGGAGGAGGGCATCAGCACGAGGGCGCTCGCGAGGCGACTTCGCGAGTTCGACGTCGAGCCCCGACGGCTGAAGGGAGGTCAAGTTCGCGGCTATGAAGTTCGAGCCCTGAGGAGCGCCATGGAGCGGTACCTCCCTACCGTCCCCTCAGGTGCGCCAGGAGGCGTCAAGCCCGTCAAGCGTCTACGACGCACGAGATGAACGAGCGTATCGAGTAGCACTCGAACTCCTTCGTTACTGACGTCACGGACCGTCAAGCACCCGCCGGCCTACCAGCAGGTGACGGTGGGTGCTTGACGCATCTGACGGCTCGCTGACAAACGGAGCAGAGATCTGATAGCAGGATCCACGAACGCATCCGGCGGCTGAGAGGTCTACTCCATAGGTTGTCGCCAGAACCTGCCAGGTTCCCGTGGGTTACCTAGGCACACCAAGCGGAGCGAGATACCAGGTCGCACGGGGAAGCGAGCGGGTTGGGCATAGGCCTTCACATGCGACCCCCTCGAACTAGGCTGGGCTACGACTACCACTCCTGCACGAGGTGCAGTCTGTGGCGGACAGTCCTACTCAACTTCGAGGAGTTCTTCCGTGGCCAAGCCCTTGGTGTTGTCCGACATCCGTGAGCGTGCGGGAGCCTTCGTGGCCGAGTGGCGTGATGCCGAGGGCTACGAGCGCGGTGAGGCGCAGGAGTTCGTACGCGGACTCCTCGCAGTCTTTGGGATCAACGGGCGCACCGCTGCGGTCTACGAGAAGCGTGCTCAGCGAGCGTCGACCGGACACCGCGGTTACATCGACGCTCTGATCTCAGGCACCGCGCTGGTTGAGATGAAGTCCGAAGGGCAAGACCTCGTCGCTGCGGAGGCGCAGGCCCTCGACTATATCGAGTCCCTCACGGAGCACGAGAGTCCCGACTTCGTCATCACCAGCGACTTCAAGCGCTTCCGTCTTCTCGACCTGACAGCAGAGCCAGGGCAGGACGGGGTCATCGAGTTCTCCCTGCTGGACCTGCCAGCACACGTCGAGGACCTCATGTTCCTCGCCGGGTACCGGCGCACCAGTTTCGGCTCCACCGAGCAGGAGCAGGCGTCGATCCATGCCGCACAGCTCATGGCGAAGCTCTACGAGCATCTCGAACGCACGGGCTACGACGACCACCAGGCATCTGTGTTCCTCATCCGCACACTGTTCTGCCTCTACGCCGACGACGCTGGCCTCTGGGAGCGCGACCTCTTCTCCCGCTACATCGAGGAACGCACGAGTGAGGACGGCTCGGACCTCGGAGCCCAGCTCTCGACGCTCTACCAGGCCCTCAACAAGCCCGAGGACAAGCGCTACGGGCGCGACGACGACCTCATCCAGGCCTTCCCCTACGTCAACGGGTCCGTGTTCGGAGAGGCCGTCGAGATCCCCTACTTCGACCGCTCGTCCCGCGCGCTGCTGCTCCAGGCTGCGTACTTCAACTGGTCCTCGATCTCTCCGGCCATCTTCGGTTCGCTCTTCCAGGCCGTGAAAGACAAGAAGGCCCGACGAGCCTTGGGAGAGCATTACACGACCGAGACCAACATCCTAAAGCTCATCCGCCCGCTGTTCCTCGACGAGCTGGAGGAGCGCTTCACGAAGGCACGATCCAAGAAGACCGAGCTGGAGCGCCTGCTGACGCACCTAGGCAGCCTCCAGTTCCTCGACCCTGCATGCGGCTGCGGCAACTTCCTGATCATCGCCTACAGGGAGCTCCGAGCACTGGAACTGCGTATTCACGAGCGCCTCCAAGAGCTCGACCCCGCGCGCGCCCAGCTGTCCCTCGACGCGGAGTCCCGCGTCCACGTGAAGCTCTCCCAGTTCCACGGGATCGAGATCGAGGAGTGGCCCGCCACGATCGCGCGCACCGCGATGTTCCTCGTCGAGCACCAGGCCAACCAAGCCGTGAACCTCACGCTCGGCTACTCCGTGCCGATGCTGCCTCTCCAGGACTCTGCACGCATCACGATCGGCAATGCGCTGCAGACAGACTGGACCGATGTAGTTACCCCAAGCACGAGCCTCTACGTGATGGGCAACCCTCCCTTCCTCGGGGATCACACCCGTGGAGCTGACCAGCTCGCGGACCTCAAAGCCGCATGGGGAGGCAACAAGGTCATCTCGCGGCTCGACTACGTGACGGGCTGGCACGCCAAGGTCCTGCGACTGTTCCGCGATCCGCTGTACTCCGGCCAGTGGGCTTTCGTCACCACCAGCTCGATCACCCAGGGCGATCAGACAGCGAGGCTCTTCGCGCCGGTCTTCGAAGCGGGATGGAGGATCAAGTTCGCCCACCGGACATTCGCATGGTCGAGCGAAGCTCCAGGGGCGGCGGCAGTCCACTGCGTCATAGTCGGCTTCACCCAGGACTCCAAGCCTCGGGGCCGTCTGTTTGACTACCCGGATATCAAAGGCGCCCCCGTCGAGACACCGGTCCACACTGGGATCAATGCTTACCTCCTCGACGCGCCGGACATCCTGGTCGAGAAACGCGGGATTCCGCTCTCGCCGGAGATGCCCACCGTGGTCAAGGGCTCGATGGCCACCGACGATGGGAACTTCGTCATCACACCCGAGCAACACCCGGAAGTCATGGCCGACCCGGTAGCAGCGAAGTACGTGCGCCCCTACATCGGATCGTGGGAACTGATCAATGGCCAAAAGCGGTGGTGCCTCTGGCTGGTCGACCTCGACCCAGAGGACCTCCGGCGATCCACCATCCTGCGCTCTCGTGTTGAAGCCGTGCGTGCGTTCCGCGCGACTTCCAAGGCATCCACCACCCGCAACTACCCCCACCATCACCTCTTCCGACAGTTCGGCATCGTCGAAGATGTCCCGATCGTAGGCCTCCCTGAGGTGAGTTCCGAGAGCCGCATCTACTTGCCGGTCGCACACCTCGACCCGGGGACGATCATCTCCAACAAGGTGTACGGCGCAGTCGACGCCTCGGGCCTGATCTTCGCGATCGCCTCGTCGGCCATGTTCAACGCGTGGATGAAAGCCGTAGGCGGTCGACTCAAGTCTGACCTCAGTTTCTCCAGCACCATCACATGGAACAACTTCCCACTCCCCGAGGTCTCCGAGAAGCTCCGGGAGCAGGTGATCAGCGGCGGTCGTGAGGTGCTCGAAGCACGCGCAAACCATCCAGAGCGTTCTCTAGCTCAGCACTATGCGCCACTTGCTATGACTCCCGCTCTCTTAAAGGCCCACCGCACGCTCGATGCCGCTGTCGATAAGGCCCTTGGAGCGCGTCGGACGTGCACATCCGAGCAGGAGCGCCAGCAGATCCTGTTCGAGCGCTACGCGGAGATGACCCGAGCATGAGTTCAAGCTCAGAGGACCCGAACCTCCACGAGACCTCACTGAAGCGCCTCAGGCAGGCCTTGAAGCGCTCCGAAGCCGTGCTGAGCACTCGGCTAGCTCAGGACCCGCTCGCGCCCGAACTAGGCACGCTCTGGCACCTCACGATGCAGAAGAACACGACGACCGGGGCGATGAAAGTTGCAGCGCTGCGGCGCGACACAGTTGACCGCCTGCTTCTTGAACAGGCTGCAACGTACGCCCGAGTATTTGTCCTCAAGAAGGAGCCGATCTACGGGCCTAAGGTCGCGCGATCAATCACCTACTTTGCCGTCACCGAACAGCAGAAGTTCTTGAGCGAACAGCTCGGACGCATGTGGGAAGAACAGCCCTTCCCACGGACCTACATGATGAAGTCGGACGGAGGCACACCCTTAACCCCGCCGGGCGGAATCAGCGACAGCAGCATCGGCGACCGGGTGCTGTACTCAGAGATCGTCCATGCGGACGATGCCTCCTCGACCCTGGAGCACGTCAGCGACGAAGACCGGGAGTGGGCACTCTCAAGCCTCGTTGGCGACTGGATAGCACTCGTCGCGCATCAACAGTGGCTGATCAGCTCTGTACGGCCTGACCTATGCCCTGCTCCAACGCCGTGGGCAGGCGATCACAAGACGATCTTCCGGCGACTCGGCGGCAGAGTCGATGAAGAGCATGAATCGACAACTCCGACCGAACAGGAGAGAGGGGAAGACGGGGCACGCCCCGAGAGCTCTCAGGCCCATCGCGACGGTCAGGTCAACCCGGACGGCTGCAACTAGGAGGTCTACTCATGGAAACACTGTCAGTACTGGCGTTCGGCATCTCCGTCGTCGCCGCGCTCTTCACGGGATGGGCTGCATTAGCAACCGCCAGGCAAGCCCGATCCGCTCGCGACCAGACAGAGATTCAGCGAGAGCAGGTCGAGGCCGCGCGGGAGCAGACTCGGCTACAGCGTGCAATCGCTGATGAGGCCATACAGCCGTACGTCTGGGCGGACATCCAGCCTGACATGAAGCAAGGGATGATCGTCGATCTCGTCGTCGGGAACTCTGGGCCGACGGTCGCGACCGACATCAGAGTCGCGTTCGATGTGCCGCCGCCGGTTTCGTCCGAGGCCCTGGAAGACTCCGAGCCACTCTTGCGCACTCTTTCTGAAGGGCTCCGATCGCTGGCGCCCGGCCGTGAGATCCGGTGGCACCTAGGCACCGGCCCCGACCTGATGGGCAAAGACGCCCCACAGCTCATCCGGATCAAGGTAGACGCGGACGGCCCCCACGGCCCCTTGCCAACAGTAGAAGTGCCGGTCGACATCTCCCAGTGGAGGCTGTCGAAGGACGCCCCGGACGGATCGCTCCATCTCGTTCGCAAGTCCATCCAGGACCTCACCAAGTCCTTCGACAAGGCCGCCAGTCGCCTTGCCCAGCGATCATGATGACGGGTCCGAGCATTGGCACGACACACCCTGCTCGCCCAAGCGCCTCCCTCTGCACAGTCCGCAGACTGTCCGCAGCAGGATCAACGGCGGACAACGCAAACCGTCGAACACCAACCCTACAAACCTTCCCGACCTGCGATTACACAGATTGCCGCACGTCTTAGGTAGACACGGAAGGCTCTCCTAAAGCGGGTGTCGCAGGTTCGAATCCTGCCGGGGGCACCAGAGGACCACGAGGGTCCGACGCCGGCGAGGACGCAGGTCATTCGGACCGGAACTGCTCCCTCGTCATCGCCCTCGTCTCCTCGTGCTTCCTGCGGATGTCGGCCTGGGTGTCCCCGTCGGCCCACGGACGCTCCAGCGTCACGAGCGCGATCCAGTAGACCGCCGTGGTGACGACCATCGTGGTCAGGGCCGACGACGGCGCCGGGCCGAGGACCAGCCCGGCGAGAAGGCCGATCGGCAGCGGGAGCACGGCGACGATCGCCGTCATCGTGATGCTCCCGGGGTCCGGGTGTCGGTGCCGGAGGACGAAGATCCGCTCCACGCCTGTGGTGGCGAGCTCGATCGCCACCATCACGACCACGGCCGTGGTGATCGCGGATCCCGCGGAGAGGCTCGCCGTCCACCCCGTCAGTCCCAGACCCCAGAGCAGCAGAGCGATCACGGCGGCCTTGACCATCCCTGTCGCGAGATGGCCCATGAGTGCGAAGGAGAACAGGGGCGGGCTGAAGTCGTCGGCGTCGCGGTGTTCTGCCATCGGAGCGGATCCCTTCGGCTGGATGATCTGGTCAGGCGGAGCGGTCCGAGAGGGGGCCCGTGCCTCGCAGTCCCTCACGAGCCGTCCCTGCATCCTGCCCGATCTCGGCAGTCCGGTTCACGTGTCCTCGGTCCGCTCCTCGAGCGCGTCGCGGTCCAGGATCGAGGTCCAACGCCGGCCGGAGTCGATGACGCCCTCGCGTCGCAGCGCGCTCATCACGCGGGAGACCGACTCCGGGGTGGAGCGGGCGAGACCGGCGAGGTCCGCGCGGGACAGCGGCACCTCGAGCAGCAGGCCCTGGGCGCCCCGGTCCTCGCCGAGGGAGTCGGCGAGGCGCAGCAGCGCCCGAGCGACGCGCTGCTCGACGGTGGCGGTGCTCTGCCGTCCCATGTCGGACTGTGCACGGGAGAGCCGTGCGGCGAGGTCGTCGACGACCCGCAGCCCGACCACGGGGTTCTCGACCATCACCTCGCGGAACGCCTCCTGCCCGATGCGCAGCAGGCAGGAGCCGACCAGCGCGGTCGCGGTGCGCTGGTGGACCGGGTCGCCGAGGCTGCTCATCGCGCCGAACATCTGACCCGGACCGAGGATGTCGGTGACCACGAAAGAGCCGGAGGCCGTGTCCTCGGCGATCCGCATCCGTCCCTCGGCGACGACGTAGAGCGCGTCGGCCGGCTCCCCCGCCCGGAAGACGGGCGCGTCGGCCGGGATCGTGAGGGTGCGCATGCGGCGGTCGACCCGCTCGAGCGCCTGCTCGTCCAGGCCCTGGAAGTAGGCGGAGCGGGCGAGGACGCCGAGGCGCACGGGGCCCGGGCACTGGTGCGGCAGCGTCACCTCCGCGAGCGGGATGGTGCGCCGCCCGTCAGGGGCGGTCATGGCGCGAGGATAGCCCGCACAGCGCGGGCCGAAAGGGACATCGGTCCTGGTCAGAAACAGGGTGCGGTTGATTGACCGCCGTCATGGTCGGGCCGACGGTTCGTTCCTACGGTCGAGGTGACAGCGAGGAAGACACCCTCGCAGCACCGAGAGAGGACCGCATCCGATGTCTGCCACCACCGATTCCACCACCCCCGCGAGCACCCGCACCGTCTTCCGCGCCGAGGGCTTCAGCTGCCCCTCGTGCGTGGCCAAGATCGAGAAGCAGGTCGGTCGTCTGAAGGGCGTCCAGGACGTCACGGTGAAGTTCGCGTCCAGCCGCGTCGAGGTCGAGCACGACCCGGCCGTGGCCACCACCGAGCAGATCGTCGACGCGATCGCGAAGGCCGGCTACACGGCCGTGCCGTCGGCCGTCTGAGCCGGCCCCCACCCATCACCTGACCGAGAGGACCTGTCATGACCGCCCTGCAGCGCTGGTGGCGCGGCCCGTGGAGCACGCCGTTGCTCGCAGGCGCGCTGATCCTGCTGGCCGCCCTGCTCTCGCTCGGCGCCGGGGTGAACCCCTTCGGCGCCGGGCACGGCGAGCTCGGCCTCCACCTCGACCGCCCGATCCCCCTCCTCGCCTCCGACGCCCTGATGGTGCTCGCCGCGGTCGTCGCGGGCGCTCCGATCCTCCTCGCCGCCGTGCGCGCCCTCCAGGTGCGCACCGTCGGCATCGACCTGCTGGTCACGATCGCCGCCTCCGGCGCCCTGGTGATCGGCGAGTACTGGGAGGCCGCCGCGGTGACCGTCCTGTTCGCCGTCGGGCATGCGCTCGAGGCACGCACCATGGACCGCACCCGCTCCGCGCTCACCGAGCTCGTCGCCGCCGCCCCCGATCTCGCGATCGTGCTGCGGGACGGCCAGCAGGTCGAGATCCCGGCCGCCGAGGTCCGCCTCGGCGAGACGGTGCTCGTGAAGAACGGCGCCGAGGTCCCGGTCGACGGGACGGTGCTGGCCGGCACGGGCGCGATCGACGAGGCCGCGATCACCGGCGAGTCGATCCCCGCCGCGAAGGGCGAGGACGACCCGGTGTTCGCCGGCAGCGTCTCCGCCGGCGGGTTCCTGCAGGTGCGCGCCACCGGCGTCGGCGCCGACACGACGCTGGCCCGGATCATCCACCGGGTCGAGGAGGCGCAGGACGCGAAGGCCCGCACGCAGACCTTCCTGGAGCGCTTCTCCACCTGGTACACCCCGGGCATCATCCTGCTCGCCCTGCTCGCCGGGCTCGCCACCGGCGACGTGGTGCTCGCCCTGACCCTGCTGGTGATCGGCTGCCCCGGCGCGCTGGTCATCTCGATCCCGGTCGCGGTCGTCGCCGGCATCGGCCGCGGCGCCCGGGACGGCCTGCTCATCAAGGGCGGGGAGTTCCTCGAGACCAGCGCCGAGGTCGACACCGTCGCGCTGGACAAGACCGGCACCCTCAGCGAGGGCCGCCCCTATCTCACTGACGTCACCGTGCTCGACCCCGCCCTGGACCGCACCGCGGTGCTGCGCTGGGCGGCACGGGCCGAGGCCGGGTCCGAGCACCCGCTGGCCCGCCCGGTGCTCGAGGGCGCGGCCGAGGAGGGCATCGTCCCCGGCGACCTGCCCGAGCACACCGAGCCGGTGCCCGGCAAGGGCATCGTCGCCGCGGTCGAGGGCTGGCGCGTCGCTGTCGGGAACCTGCCGCTGCTGGAGCACGAGGGCGTCCTCGTCCCTGCCGGGGCGCAGGAGGAGATCGCGCGCCTGGCCGGGCTCGGCCGCACCCCGATGGCCGTCGCGCTCGACGGCACCGTGATCGGCGTGCTCGCGGTCGCGGACCGGCTGCGTCCGGAGGCCGCCGAGATGGTCCGACGCCTCCACGCGGAGGGCGTGCGCAGCGTCCTGATGCTGACCGGCGACGACCGGCGGGTGGCCGAGGCGGTCGCGGCGCAGGTCGGGATCGACGAGGTCCGCGCCGGGCTGCTGCCCGAGGACAAGCTGGCCGCGGTCACCGCGCTGCAGCGCGAGGGACGCACGGTCGCGATGGTCGGCGACGGCGTGAACGACGCCCCCGCGCTCGCCACGGCCGACATCGGCGTGGCGATGGGCGCGGCCGGCAGCGGTGTCGCGATCGAGACCGCGGACATCGCTCTGATGCATGACGACCTGCTGCGGCTGCCCGAGGCCCTCGGCCTCGCCCGCCGCACCGTGCGGGTGATGCGCCAGAACATCGTCCTCGCGGTCGCGACGGTGGCGCTGCTCCTGGCGGGCGTGTTCGCCGGCGGCGTCACGATGGCGATCGGGATGCTGGTGCACGAGGCGTCGGTGCTGGCGGTGATCGCGAACGCCATGCGGCTCCTGCGCCGTCGGCGCCCGACCCGTCCGGCCGACGGCGTGGGCCCGGCGCTCGCGGCGACGACGTCCTCACAGGTGCCGAGCCCGGCGACGATGGCATGACGCCAGGCGCCCCTCGCGCCGTCGAGTATGTGATCACATGCTTGACGGCGTGAGGGGCGCCACATACATTGACGTCCGACAACTCATATATCAGTGGTGCCCGGGTCGACGTCGACCGGCACCCTCCCGGCTCGCCGGCGCCGGCCGTCCGATAAGGGGCGGCCGTGACCAGCACCGGGCCCTACCCGGACAGGAGCTTCCGTGGCACAGTCCACCAAGCGGCGCGATCTCGCGACGACCGAGAAGAAGGGCCCGCTGAGGGTCCTCACCTATGCAGGGGCGATCATCGCCTTCCTGATCGGATCGGGCTTCGCGACCGGGCAGGAGATCCTGCAGTACTTCACCTCCTACGGCTACTGGGGGATCTTCGGCACCGGCCTGCTGGTGCTGGTGCTGATCTCCTACGTGTGCGTGGAGTTCTTCCTCGTCGGGCGGAAGCACAGGTTCGACAAGCCCGCGCGGATCTTCTACTATTACTGCGGCAGATACCTCGGCACCTTCTTCGACTGGTTCTCGATCCTGTTCGTGTTCCTGAGCTTCACCGTGATGGTCTCGGGCGCGGGCGCCGTTTTCGAGGAGCATTACGGCCTCTCGAAGTACATCGGCGGCGTGGCGCTCGCGGTCGTGGTGGGGCTGACGGCCTGGTTCGGGCTCTCGAGCCTGGTGGACGTGATCGGCAAGATCGGCCCGGTCATCGTGGTGATCGCGATCGCGCTGGGCATCGTGGGCATCGTCCGCTCCTCGCACGGCGTCGGCGAGGGCGTGTCCATGCTCCCCTCGCTCGACCTGGTGCAGGCCTCGAACAACTGGTTCATGTCGGGGCTGTCCTACGTCGGCTTCTGCATGCTGTGGCTCGCGGCGTTCCTGACGGCGCTGGGCCGCACCACCCGCAGCAACCGCGAGGCCGCCTCGGGCGGCGTCCTCGGCGGCAGCCTGTTCGCGATCGCGTGCGTGGTCGTCGGCCTCGGCCTCCTGGCGAACATCGAGGTCGTCGCGGGCACCGAGATCCCGATGCTGGTGCTGGCGAACGAGATCAGCCCCGTGCTCGCCTCGGGCTTCTCGCTGATCATCCTTGCGGGCATCTTCACCACGGCCGTGCCGCTGCTGTGGACCGTCTCCCAGCGCTTCTTCGCCGACGGCACCCCGAAGTTCAAGCGCCTCACCGTGGTGCTCGCCGCGGTCGGCACCCTGATCGGGCTGGTGCTGCCGTTCTCGCAGATGGTCAACATCGTCTACGTCATCAACGGCTACGTGGGGATCCTGCTGCTGGTGATGATGATCCTGCGCACCGTGCTGCGCCTGGTGCGCCGCCAGGAGATCTGAGCCCCGCCACAGGCCGCGACCCACGGCGCCGGCGCACGCCTCGCGCACCCGCCCCGCGTGCCGAGATCGCCTGCCCGAGCCGGCGTTCATCGAGAACGCAGCACCGAGCACGGGGGTCCCTGCAGAAAACGACGTACATCACGTACATGATGTACGTCGTTTTCTGCAGCACATCCCCCGTCGGCCGCCGAAGACCCGGAAGGCCCCGAAGACCCGGAATACCCGGAAGACCAGCGAACCTCGCGCCGCGCACCCTTGACCCGCGGAGCGAAGCGGCGAAGGATCCGGGGATGAGCACCGTCTTCGTCACCACCGCCTACGGCGGGCCCGAGAACCAGCAGCTGAGCACCCGGGAGGCGCCCGCGCCGCGGCCCGGCGAGATCGCGATCGAGGTGCGGGTGGCGGGGGTGAACCCGGCCGACGCGAAGCGCCGCGAGGGGCTCTTCGGGACCAAGGGGTCGCTGCCGCTCGCGCTCGGCCTCGAGGCGGCAGGCGTGGTCGCCGCCCTCGGCGAGGGGGTCAACGGCTTCGAGATCGGGGACGACGTGCTCGGTGCGCCCGCCCGTGGCCTCGGCGCCTTCGCCGAGCACACCGTGCTGAAGGCCTCCGCCGCGGTGCACCGCCCGCCGGAGGTCGCCTGCGAGCAGGCGGCGACGCTGCCGGTGGCGGGGACGACCGCCTGGGACCTCGCCGCTTCCGCCGCACCGGGCGAGACCGTGCTGGTTCTGGGTGCGGGCGGGGGCGTCGGCCGGATGGCGGTGCAGGTCGCCGTCGCGGCCGGGGCCCGGGTGCTCGGCGTCGCCTCGAGGGCGAAGCAGGAGCTGGTCGAGTCCGCGGGCGCCGAGCACGTGCTCTCCGGCGACGGCGCCGCGGACGCGGTGCGCGACCTCGCCCCGGACGGCGTGGACCTGCTGATCGACCTCGTCGGCGGGCAGCCGCTGCGGGACCTCGCGCCGCTCACCAGGGATCCGGCGCGGATCCTCTCCGCGGCCGATCAGGCCACCGTCGAGGAGCTCGGCGGCGCCGGTCGACCCTCGTCCGAGGATGCGCTCGCGCAGATCACCCGGCTGGTCGCCGACGGGGCGGTGGATCCGCACGTCACCGCCCGCTACCCGCTCGTCGCCGCCGCGGAGGCGATGGCCGCGGTGGAGACCGGGCACAGCGCCGGGAAGATCGTGCTGATCCCCTGAGCGGGTCCGTCACACCTGACCCGGCGGTAGCGTGGCGGGGATGAGCACCGACGACGCCGCCACCACCGCCCCCGCCGACTTCGCCTCCACCCCGACGTTCACCGACTTCTCGGACGTCGAGGGGCTGCTGCGCCTGCCCCGGCTCGCCTCCCTCGCCGCTCTCCCCGGCGACCGGGTGGTCGCCGCGATCCAGGAGGCCGACGAGCACGGCGCCCGCACCCCGTCGGCCCTGTGGGAGCTGGATCCGACGGGCACCGAGCCCGCACGGCGGCTCACCCGGTCGGAGAAGGGCGAGAGCGGTCCGCGACCGGGACCGGACGGCTCGGTGCTGTTCATCTCCGCTCGTCCCGATCCCGACGGCGACTCCTTCGAGGACAAGCCCGGGATCTGGCGCATGCCCGCGAGCGGCGAGGCGGAGCCGGTCGCCGCCGCGCCGGGAGGGCTCGAGCTGCTCGCCGTGGCGGACGACGGCACGATGCTGGCGGCGACGCAGGTGCTGCCCGGCGGCACCCTCGAGGACGACGCCGAGCGACGCAGCGCCCGCAAGGACGCGAAGCGCACCACGATCTGGCACACCGGCATGCCGATCCGGCAGTGGGACCACGAGATCGGCGACCAGGAGCGGCACCTCCTGCTCGTCTCCCCCGCCGGGAAGCTCGACGACCTCACCCCGGGTGCCGGAACCGTCGCGCTGACCTCGGCCTCAGCGGACCTCTCCCCCGATGCGCAGGCGGTCGCGACCTCCTGGACGCGGCGGGTCGCGGGCGGTGAGACCCGCAGCGATCTCGTGCTGCTCGACGTCGCCTCCGGCGAGCGCACCGTCCTGCTCGAGGCCGACGACGAGGCGCAGTACTCCTCCCCCGCCTTCTCCCCCGACGGGACGCGCCTGGCAGTGCTGCGCTCGACCCTGCCCACCCCGACCGACACCAGCTACACGCGCCTGGAGATCCGCACCCTCGCCACCGGCGAGACGGTCACCGCCGAGCTCGGCGATCTGACCCTGACGGACCTCGAGTGGTCCGACGCGACCACCCTGCTGGTCGCCGGGGACCTGCATTCCTCCGGCGCGGTCCTCACCGTCGACGCGACGACGGGCTCCGCCCACACCCTCGCCGACGGCGGCGTGTTCTCCTCCCTCTCCCCCGCGCCCCGCGACAGCCGGGCCGGGGGCGGGGGCGGAGAGCTCGCCGGGGCGGTCCACGCGCTGCGCAGCGACGTCGGCACCCCGCCCAGGCCGGTGCGGATCGCGGCCGACGGCACGGTCACGGAGCTGCCCGCCCCGGGCGCGGTCGGCGCGCTGCCCGGCACCCTCGAGTGGGTGAGCACTGACGTGGACCGGATCGAGGTGGGCGGCTGGCTGTGCGTCCCGGCGAGCGCGAGCGCCGCAGCACCGGCGCCGGTGATGCTGTGGATCCACGGCGGCCCGCACGGCTCGTACAACGCGTGGAGCTGGCGCTGGTGCCCATGGCTCGCGGTCGAGGCCGGCTGGGCGGTGCTGATGCCGGATCCGGCGATGTCCACCGGCTACGGGGACGCGGGGCTGAACCGCGGATGGCCGCGCCGGCCCGACGTCGTGTTCCACGAATGCGAGACGCTGCTGGACGCGGTGCTCGACCGGCCGGAGCTCGACGGGACGCGCACCGCGATGCTCGGCGCGTCCTTCGGCGGGTTCATGGCGAACTGGATCGCCGGGCACACCGATCGCTTCGACGCGATCGTCTCCCATGCCGGGCTGTGGGCCCTGCCCCAGCAGCACCGCACCACCGATGCGGCGGCCTCGAAGATGCGCGTGCACGGCCACGAGGACGAGGACCCGGACTGGTACCGGGCCTTCTCCCCGCATCACGAGGTCGACGCGATCACCACCCCGATGCTGATCACGCACGGCAACCGCGACTACCGGGTGCCGGTCTCCGAGGCGCTGCGGCTGTGGTGGGATCTGGTCTCTGCCTGGGACGGCGAGGTGGAGGACATGCCGCACCGCTTCCTGCAGCTGACCAGCGAGAACCACTGGGTGCTCACCCCGTCGAACGCCGTGGTGTGGAACCGGGCGGTGCTCGCCTTCTGCGAGCAGCACGTGCTCGGCGGGCCGAGCGCCGATGAGGCGATCACCTGGTGAACGCCCGGTCGCGGGGCTCGGGCCCCGCTGCACGGAGCTAGTTCAGCGTCCCCGTCAGCCGGCCGTGGAAGAGGGTCGAGCGGTCATCGAGCCCGGTGAAGGAGACCTCGAGGCCGTGCTCGACGTACTTGGCCTGGACCGAGTCGAGCACGGCCACGGTCGAGGCGTCCCAGATCTGGGCCGCGGTGAAGTCGACGGCGACCGGGAGGCCGCGCTCGGCGTCGGCGGCGTAGTCGAACTGCTCGACCAGGTCGTTGCTCGAGCCGAAGAAGAGCGGGCCGTGCACGGTGTAGCGCGTCACGTCGGCCCCCGTCGTGCGCTCCACGCGGGTCACGTGCGCGACGCGGCGGGCGAACAGGGCGACCGCGAGCAGCGCCCCGGCGGCGACGCCGAGGGCGAGGTTGCTCGTGATCACCACGACCACCACGGTCGTGGCCATGACGAGCGTCTCGGAGACCGGCATGCGGCGCAGGGTCGCGGGGCGCACGCTGTGGAAGTCCACGGTCGAGACCGCGACGACCATCATCACCGCGGCGAGCGCGGCCATCGGGATCTGCTCCATGAGGTCCGACAGCGCGGTGACCAGGATCAGCAGCAGCACGCCGGCGACGAAGGTGGAGATGCGGGTGCGGGCCCGGCCCAGCTTCACGTTCATGACGGTCTGGCCGATCATCGCGCAGCCGGCGATCCCGCCCCAGAAGCCGGCGAGGATGTTGGAGACGCCGAGCGCCCAGGACTCGCGGCTCTTCGAGGAGCGGGTGTCGGTGATGTCGTCGACGAGCTTCGCGGTCAGCAGCGTCTCCATCAGGCCGACGAAGGCGACGGACAGCGCGGTCGGGGCGATGATCTGCAGCGTCTCCAGCGTCAGCGGCACCTCGAGCGGGGTGAGGCCGGGCAGGCCGCCGGAGACCTCGCCCTGGTCGCCGACGGTCGGGACGCGGAGATGGAAGATCATCGCGATCGCGGTGACCAGCACGATCGCGACCAGCGGCGCGGGCACGGCCTTCGTCAGGCGCGGCAGGGCGAGCACCACGACGAGGGTGAGCGCGAACAGCGGGTAGACCGCGGCGGGCACGTCCAGGACGTGCTGGAGCTGCGCCGTGAAGATCAGGATGCCCAGCGCGTTGACGAAGCCGATCATCACCGAGCGGGGGATGAAGCGCATGATCCGCGCGAGCCCGACCAGGCCGAACGCGACCTGGACGAGGCCCGCGAGGATCACGGTGGGCAGCAGGTACTCGACGCCGTGGGTGTGCACGAGCGGGGCGACGACGAGAGCGACCGCGCCCGCGGCGGCGGTGATCATCGCGGGGCGTCCGCCGAGGAAGGTCATCGAGATCGCGAGCACGACGGAGGCGATGAGGCTGACCTTCGGGTCCACGCCCGCGATCACCGAGAAGGAGATGACCTCCGGGATCAGGGCGAGGGTGGTGACGGCGCCGGCCAGCACCTCGGTGGTGAGGCGGCGCGGGCTGCGCAGGGCCTGCAGCACGGTGGGAGAGGAGGAGGACGTGGTCACGGGCCGATGCTATCCGCGTCCGCGGCGGACTACCCTGTCGGTCTGACTGTCGTGCGTCGCGACTCACCGCGAGCGCGTCGCACGCCCCGACCGTCCCGCTCGCTCCGCCCGACAGAGGTTCCATGGCCCCGCCTGCTCGCCGCCGCTTCGATGCCACCTGGCTGCCCTTCGGGATGATCCTCGGGTTCGTGGTCGGGATCGGGACGGGGCTCGCGGTCGTCGACAGCCTGTGGATCGGCGCGGTCGTCGGCGTGCTCGTCGGCGCCGGCCTCGGAGTGCTGCTGGGCCTGCGCGGGGGCGGCGACGCGCTCACCCGGGACGAGGATGCGGAGGACGACGAGTACCGGCGGCTGCACGGCGACCCGCGCCCCGGCGAGAGGCGCTGACCTGCACGCCCCCTGATCCCCACAGGATCTCCACACCGTCAGCACAAGCCTGTCATGGCATAGACTTGACCCTCTCTTGACGGTTGGGCAGGGTGTGACGCGGGCCACCGCTCCCCGGCCCATGACGGCGCACCCGCCGCACCGGGGAGGGCCGGGACGGAGACCCCGATGGGACACCTCGACGCACGCACCACGACCACGCGTCGCCTGCGCCGCGGCATGGCGCTCGCGGCCTGCACGGCACTGCTGGGCCTGACCGCATGCGGCGCGGGGGAAGAGGCCGGGACCGGGGACGACGGCGCCCAGGAGCCCGCCACCACGACGGAGGAGCAGTCCGGCGGCGAGCAGCCGTCGGACGACGCCGGGTCCGGCGACGACGCCGAGACCGGGGACGACCAGGCGACCGACGACCAGGGCGAGGCAGTCGACGGCGAGCGTGCGGGAGAGCAGGAGGAGGAGGATCCGGGCGCCGCGGGCGAGCGCACCCGGATCCTCCTGGTCACGGACCTCGGCATCGACGAGACCTCCGGGGACGGCGCGCCGACCCTTCCGGACGACGACCTCGCCGCGCTCCTCGCGGCGCCCTTCGGCGGCACCGCCGAGTGCGCCGACGAGCTCGTGGTCGAGAGGGGGCAGAGCGCCGGCTGCGTCGGGCCGACGAGCCCGGACGACACCGCCCCGACGCAGGAATGGGTCGCGAGCACGGTCGCCGTCCCGCACGAGGACGGCCTCGAGAGCGGCTACCGGGTCGCGGTGCTGTTCTCCACCGGCACCGAGCTCCCCGAGGAGGCGAGCGAGCTGACCCAGGAGAACGTGATGCTGACGGGCCTGGGCCAGGGCTCGATGTTCGGGGCCGAGCCGCTCGGCGCGGAGGAGGTCGCCGAGGCGACCCTGCAGACCCTCACCTCCGAGAACGCCTACGTGCCGGTGGCCGGCATGGCCGACTGGTCCGAGGTGACCTGCGAGGACGGCCTGGACTTCGAAAAGTTCGGGACGACGGACTGCACGGCCGCCACCGCCGAGGGCGACTCCTGGCAGCTGCACGTCGCCCCCGGTGCCTTCGCCGCCGGCGACCAGGGGCTGCTGGTCGGCATCGGCAGCCCGACCGACGTCTGAGCCCCGGCGCATCTCGGCCCGCCCCGTCTCGCACCCGCCCTGGTCGGACCGCTCACCACGAGCTGACCCTGGTGGGCGCGACGGGTTACGGTGAGAGCGCGCCGAGGGCGGATCGGCGCCCCGGCCGGGACGACCCGGCCTGCGGACGCACCACGAGGACGGCCTCGCAGGAGATCCGATGAGCCCCTCGTCCCGCATCCGCCGGCCGCGCGCCGCGTCCCCGTCGGCCGCACCCGATCGCTCCTCCGAGCCCGGCGGCGCCCCCGGCTCCCCCGGCCCTGGCTCCCCGGGCCCCGCCCTCGCCGGGAGGGACCTTGTCCGCTCGGTGCTCGACCGCGGCGCGATCTCGCGACTGCTGCTCGGCTGGGCGGGCGTCGCCGCGTTGATGCTGCTCTCCCCCGCCCCGGGCGCGCTGTCCTCGGCGCTGCTCGCGCTCGCCCTCGCCGCGATCGTCGCGGTGATCGTGATCGCCGCCGGCGGCGTGGTCGCTCAGGCGGAGGCGCTCGCCCGCCGCCTCGGCGACCCCTACGGCACCCTGGTGCTCACCCTGTCGATCGTGGTGATCGAGGTGGTGCTGATCGCCGCGGTGATGCTCGGCCCGGGCGATCACGCGACCATCGCCCGCGACTCCGTCATGGCGGTCTCGATGATCATCATGAACCTCGTTCTCGGCCTGTGCCTGCTGGTCGGCGGCATCCGCCGCGAGGCGATGCGCGTGAACCGGACCGGCACCTCCGTCTACCTGGTGCTGCTGATCGGCCTCGGTGCGATGGCCTTCGCGGTCCCGACGGTGCTCGGCGAGGACGGCACCTACGCCCCCGTCCAGGGCGTCGCGATCGCGGTGATGGCCGTCGCCGTGTATGCCGTCTTCCTGTGGCGCCAGACCGGCGCGCAGGCGGTCGAGTTCCAGGAGATGGAGCTCCCCGCGGCCGACGAGTCCGCCGAGGAGCCCGCCGACGCCGCGGACGCCTCCGACACCGAGGACTCCTCCCCCCACATCGGCGCGATGCTCTCCCGCCACCGCGCGGAGCTGGGACTGCGCGTGCTGCTCCTCGTCGGGACCGTGCTGCCGATCGTGCTGCTTGCCCACGACATGGCCGGACTGCTCGACGAGGGGCTGGACCGGCTCGGCGCCCCGACCGCGCTGTCCGGCGTGCTGATCGCCGCGATCGTGTTCACCCCCGAGACACTCACCGCTCTCCGAGCGGCGGCCGGCGGGGAGATGCAGAGGGTGGTGAACCTGTGCCACGGCGCGCTCGTCTCGACCCTGGCGCTGACCATCCCGACCGTGCTGATCATCGGGCTCACCACCGGCAGCCCCGTGGTGCTGGCGGAGTCGCCCGTGAACCTGCTGCTGCTCGGCGTGACCTTCGCGGTCTCGGCCGTCTCCGCGGCGGCTCCGCGCGTGACCGCGGTGCACGGCACCGCGCACCTGCTGCTCTTCGCGGTCTACGCCCTGGCCCTGTTCTCCTGAGCTCGCCGCCGCCCTGCCGTCCGCCGACACCGCACCCGGCGACAGGGCCGCGGGGTAGGGTCGCGGCGTGAGTGCCACGACGCTGCCGATCCCCACCGACGCCGACGACCTGCCCGGGCTGCTCTGGCTGCCCGAGGACCTCGATCAGCCGGTGCCGGGCCTCGTGGTGCTGCACGAGATCTTCGGACTCTCCTCGTACATGCAGCAGCGCTGCGCGGATCTCGCCGCCCGCGGCTACGCAGTGCTCGCCCCGCAGCTCTTCGCCCGCCTGGACCCGCCGCTCGTCGGCATCGAGGACGGCGAGGACTTCCAGGCCTGGCTCGAGGAGGGCATGGCGCTGACCTCGCGCGTGCCCTGGGAGCGGGCCGAGGCCGATGCGATCGCGGCGATCGGCGCGCTGCGCGCCCACGGCGCGGTCGACTCCGAACGGGTGGGGCTGGTGGGCTTCTGCTACGGCGGCGGGCTCGCGTTCTCCGCCGCCGCATCGGCCGCCGAGGAGGACCGCCCGGTCTCGGCCCTGGTCAGCTACTACGGCTCCGCGCTGCCGATGCTGCTGGACCGCGCCGCGCAGGTGGACGTGCCGAGCCTGCACCATTTCGGCACGGCCGACGCCTTCATCCCGCTCGAGCAGGTCGAGCAGATCCGCAGGGCCGTCACCGCCGACGGCACCCGCGAGCAGGTGCGCTTCGTGCTCCACGACGGTGCGGGGCACGCCTTCGACAACCCCCACCCCGGTCTCCACCACGCCGGCGCCGCCGAGGCGGCCTGGCAGCAGACCCTCGGCTTCCTCGCCGAGACCCTCCCGCCACGGAGCTGACAGCCCCGCGCCGTCACCGCCCTTCCGCAGGTCGTCGACGGGCCGGAGCCCCCCCCCGGGCAGGACGTGACCGAATAGTTATGTCCCGATTGTCGGACAGTCGGATCGGCCGTCGGTCGTCCCGTCCGGCAGGCGCATCCCTGCAGGCCAGACCGTTTCCCCCACGACCCCTCACCCCCGCCGCCTCCGTCCCGCGGACGCTCCGACCCCCCTTCGTGAGCCCTGAAATGCCTGTTCCGAGGCGGTTTTTCCCACGGTCGAGGCTTAGAGTGATGGATCGTCGGATGCCGCCCGGGTCCCGCTGTGCCTCCTGTCGCTCTGCGCCTTCTGTCGCTCTGCGCCCTCTGTCGCAGACGCCCCGCTCGGCATCGCGCACGTCATGCCGCCACCGAAGGAGCCCCTGTGCCACCTGTGATCTCCGCCGAGGGCCTGTACAAGGTCTTCGGCCGCCGCCCAGAGCGAGGAGTGCGCGAGCTCCGCAGCGGACGCTCGCGCGAGGACCTGCGCGAGCAGGGCCTGACCGCCGCCGTGATCGATGCGAGCTTCAGCGTCGACCCCGGGGAGATCTTCGTGGTGATGGGCCTGTCCGGCTCCGGGAAGTCCACCCTCATCCGCATGGTCAACGGACTGCTCCCCGCCACCGACGGCGAGATCCGCATCGGCGAGGAGGTCCTCTCGAAGATGACCCCCGCACAGGTGCGGGACGTGCGCCGCCGCCGGATCTCCATGGTCTTCCAGAACTTCGCGCTCCTGCCGCATCGCACCGTCGGCGAGAACGCCGCCTACGGCCTCGAGGTCAGCGGCATGAATCGCTCCGATCGCGAGAAGAGGGCGAAGGAGGCGCTGGGGATGGTCGGCCTGAAGGGCTGGGATGCCTACCGCCCCTCCTCCCTCTCCGGCGGCATGAAGCAGCGCGTGGGCCTCGCCCGCGCCCTCGCCGCCGGCACCGACGTGATGCTGATGGACGAGGCGTTCTCCGCCCTGGACCCGCTGATCCGGCGCGACATGCAGGACCAGCTCGTCGACCTGCAGCAGCGCCTGGAGAAGACGATCCTGTTCATCACCCATGACCTGAACGAGGCGATGCGCCTGGGCGACCGGATCGCGATGATGCGCGACGGCCGGATCGAGCAGATCGGCTCCTCGGAGGAGATCCTCAACGAGCCCGCCAACGACTACGTCGCGAAGTTCATCCAGGACGTCGACCGCACCCGCGTTCTCGAGGCCGGCGCCGTGATGGAGCAGCCGCGCGAGACCCTCGGCATCGGTCAGGGTCCGCGCACCGCCCACAAGCTGCTGCGCGAGACGCAGAACTCCTGGCTCGTGGTGCTCGAGCGCGACCGCACCCCCGCCGGCGTGATCTGGCAGGACGACGTCGCCGAGGCGGTGCGCCTCGGTCAGGACGAGCTGCCCTGGTCCGACGTGCACGACATGGCGGTGGTCCGCCACGACACGCCTGTCGCGGAGCTGTTCGGGAAATCCGCGCAGCACGACGCGCCGCTCGTCGTCGTCGACGACGAGGGCCGGTTCGCCGGCGTGATCCCCCGGGTCACCCTGCTGACCGCGCTCGGCGTGATCGGCGAGGGGGAGAGCTCCTCCCTCGCCGTCGATCCGCCGCCCGGACCGGAGGCTCCCGGCATCCCGGGAGCGACCACGCAGGACGCCCCGACCGCCGACGATCGCCGCGGAGGTGATGCACGATGAACCCCGACGACGCCCTCATGCCCCGCCTCCCGATCGGAGAGTGGGTCGACGCCGGCATCGACTGGCTGAAGGAGAACGTCTCCTGGCTGTTCGACCTCTTCTCCACGGTGATGGACTTCCTGATCGGCGGCCTCACCGACGTGCTGCTGCTGGCGCCCGCGCTGGTGATGGTCGTGGTCTTCGCGCTGATCGCCTTCGTGTTCCGCTCCTGGAAGCTCTCGCTCGCGACGCTGATCGGCTTCGCCGTCGTGATCTCGATGGAGCAGTGGGAGACGATGATGCAGACCATGGCGCTGGTGCTGGTGGCGACCGTGTTCGCGGTCGTGATCGCGGTGCCGCTGGGCATCCTCGCGGCTGTCTCCAGCACGGTCAGCGCGATCGTGAAGCCGGTCATGGACTTCATGCAGACGATGCCTGCCTTCGTCTACCTGATCCCGGCGGTCACCTTCTTCTCGATCGGCGTGGTCCCGGGCGTCTTCTCCACGATCATCTTCGCGCTAGCCCCCGGGGTGCGCATGACCGAGCTGGGCATCCGCCAGGTCGACGGGGAGACCGTCGAGGCCGGCGAGGCCTTCGGCGCGACCCGTGGCCAGATCCTCCGCGGCATCCAGCTGCCGCTGGCCATCCCGACCATCATGGCGGGCGTCAACCAGGTCATCATGCTCTCCCTGTCGATGGCCGTGGTCGCCGGCATGGTCGGCGCGGACGGCCTGGGCAAGGAGGTCGTCCAGGCGATCTCCACCCAGAACCTGCCCCTCGGTGTCGAGGCCGGTCTGGCCGTGGTGGTCCTGGCCGTCTACCTCGACCGTCTCACCGCGGCGATCGGCAACCCCGCCGGCTATCCGACCTCCGCGCTCGCCCTGATCCAGCGGTCCATCGCGCAGCGTGCGACCACCGGGATCTGACCCGTCGACGGGCCGTCCCCGGCGACGGGGACGGGCCGCTTCCCCCACAGACCGATGATCACCACGATCCGATGATCACCACGAAAGGAACTCCCTCATGAGCACCCGACGACTCCCCCTCAGCCCCCGCGGCGCACGACGCCCCGCCGCCAACCCCCTCACCCGACGCTCCGCCCTGATCGGCGGTGCCGGCCTGATGGGCCTCGGCCTCGCCGCCTGCGGCGGTGACGGCGAGAGCGGCGGAGGCTCCGACGGCGGCTCGGGCGGCGGCGACACCATCACGCTGGGCTACATCCCCTCGTGGACCGACGGGCTGTCCCTCGCCTACCTGCTCGACAACCGCCTGACCGCCATGGGCTACACGGTCGAGCACGAGACCATCACCGAGGCCGGCGTGCTCTACGCGGGTCTCGCCCAGGGCGATGTGGACATGTTCCCCTCGGCCTGGCCCGAGGTCACCCACGCCTCCTACATGGAGGAGTACGGCGACGACATCGAGGACCTGGTCGCCTACTACGAGGGCGCGGTCCTGAACCTCTCCGTGCCGCAGTACGTGGACATCACCGCGATCGACGAGCTCGCGGGCCAGGCCGACCGCTTCGGCGGCCGGATCGTCGGCATCGAGCCGGGCGCCGGGCTGACCAAGGCGACCCAGGAGAGCGTGATCCCGGGCTACGGCCTCGACGACTACGAGCTCGTCACCTCCTCCACCACCGCGATGATCACGGAGCTCGAGAACGCGATCGACGCCGAGGAGGACATCGTCGTCACGCTCTGGACCCCGTTCTGGGCGATGCCGGCCTACGACATGAAGGCGCTCGAGGATCCCGAGGGCGCCTTCGGCGAGCCGGAGGCGCTGCACCACCTGGGCCGCACCGGCTTCAAGGAGGACTTCCCCGATGCCGCCGAGTGGATCGCGGGCGCGACCCTGACCGACGAGCAGTTCGGCTCGCTCGAGGACAAGGTCGTCAACGAGTTCGGCGAGGGCAAGGAGGCCGAGGCCGTGGAGGCCTGGCTCGAGGAGAACCCCGACGTCCTCCCGCCCGTCGAGGGCGAGTGACCCCGCGGCCCCGGCACCGCTGAGCGCCCGCACCGACGGGCACCGGAACCGATGAGAAGCGCCCCCGACACCGCATGGTGTCGGGGGCGCTCCTCGTCGTCGGGGCCGCCAGGGCGGCTCAGCGTCCGGCCGCGAGGATTTGCTGCGCGGCCGCGAGACGAACGCTGGGCACCTCCACGCTGTAGCTCGTGGCCTGGGTGATCCGCTGCGAACGGAAGTTGCGCCGGTTGCCGGTGGCGGCGAAGCCGATCAGGCCGAAGATGACGCCCCACACGGCGCCGAAGACGATGCCGCCCAGCACGGGGCCGACGAACGCGAGCGGGACGAAGATCGCCAGCAGCAGTCCCAGCATCAGACCTAACCAGGCACCGCCGCCCGCACCGTACAGAGCGGCCTTGCTCCAGGTCATGCGGCCGGTCACGAGCTCGACGCTCTTGAGCCCGTGACCCACGATCCGCACCGCGGCGACGTCGTAGCCCTTGTCGGACAGGAGATCGACGGTCTCCTGGGCGCCCATGTAGTCGGGGTAGATTGCCAGCGTGGCCATCGAGGGGTCCGTGGTGGGTTCGGGCTGCTCGGCGGCGTGCGTCTGCGTCGCCTGCGCCGTCTGGGGGGCCTGCGCCGGCTGGGCGGTCTGCGTGGGCTCGGTGGACTGGGTGCTCTCGGGCTGCTTCTGGGTCATGCTGTCCTCCTCGTGGTGTCGGTGAACGATTCCGGGAAGCGAGCTCTCTGCCGGGTCCTGCTCGACCCGATCACTCGGCTCCGTCTGCGTCGTCCGCGTCGTTATAGTTTGAGTGTACCAATCAACCTGTTGAGATCTCAAGAAAACTTGGGAGGGCATTGTGAGCGCCGTCGTCCCGCCGTCGTCGACACCTGAACCCTCGCCGTCAGAGTCCGCACCGCCGGAGTCCGTGCACTCGGAGGCTGCGCCTTCTGCGTCCGCGCCGTCGGCACCCGTCATCCCGGGGGCCCCATCCCCCGCGCCCACTCCCGTGGACCGCACCGTCCTGGCCGCGCACATGGGCGCGGCGGTGCAGGCGATCGAGCGCTGGGCCCGGCGCACCCTCCATCGCGACAGCGGCACGTCCCTCTCCCGCAACGAGACGCATCTGCTCGCCCATCTCGCGACGCTGCCTCCGCAGCGGATGGGCGAGCTCGCGCAGTGGCAGGGTGTGGACCGCTCGACGATGAGCGTGCAGATCCGCTCGCTCGGCGAGCGGGGGCTCGTCGACCGCTCACCCGACCCCGGCGACCGCCGGGCCTCGACCGTCACGCTCAGCGCCGAGGGACGCGCGATGCTCGAGAAGTACCTGGGTCGCGCCTCGCAGATCCTCGAGCTGACCTTCTCCGGCTGGTCCGACCAGGACCTCGCCCGGTTCGACGGCTATCTCGCGCGCTTCGCGGCAGACCTCGGCGGCGAACTCGCGGACGACCAGGCACCGTCGGGGCCGACCGGGGCGTGATCACCGCCGGGGGCGGCCAAGGCGCCGGGGACGCAGCGCCTCCAGACCGCCCCCGGCCCGCCCCGTGCGCTCAGCCCTCGACCTCGACCTCCCGGCCCGCCGCGGCGGAGGCGTAGCAGGCGTCGATCACCCGGGCGCGGCGCAGCGCCAGGGAGCCGTCGTGGGCGGCGACGTCGCCGGAGCGGACCGCCTGCAGGAACTCGGCGATGGCGCCGGCGTGACCGCGGTCCTCGCCCACCTGCGGGCTGAGCTCGGCGGGGATGCCCTCGACCTCGGTCCACACGGTGATGCGGTGGTCGCCGGGACCGCCGGCCCACTCGATCGTCGCCCCGCCATCGGCGCCGTAGAGGGTGACGTAGCAGAGGTCCTCGGGGATCCACTGCGCCCAGCTGGACTCCAGCAGCATCGTCGCCCCGCCGTCCAGGCGCAGGAAGGCGGTGGCGAGGTCCTCGACCTCGAAGGGGGCGCCGTCCTCGAGCTGGGAGACGCCGAAGCCGGAGCCGCCGCGGCCGCGGGGGCCGAACTCCGCGTGGGTCATGGCGGAGGCGGCGGTGACGGACGGTTCGCCGAGGAGGTGGAGGGCCATGTCGAGCATGTGGATGCCGATGTCCATCATCGCGCCGCCGCCGGCGCTCTCGGCCTTGGTGAACCAGGTGCCGAGCCCGGGGATGCCCTGGCGGCGGATCCAGCCGGTCTTGGCGTAGTAGATGTCCCCCAGCACGCCGGAGTCGATCACGGACTTCAGCGCGGTGACGTCGCCGCGTCGGCGGTGGTTGAAGGACACCTCGAGCACGCGCCCGGCGCGACGGGCCGCCTCGACCATCGAGGCGGCGGCCTCGCCGGTCTGGGCCATCGGCTTCTCGGTGAGCACGTGCACCCCTGCCTCGAGCGCCGCGATCGTCATCTCGGCATGGAGGAAGGTCGGGGTCGCGATCGAGACGACGTCGAGCTCCGCCTCGGCGAGCATCTCCCGCCAGTCCCGGTAACGGCCGGGCACCTGGTGCTCCTCGCCGAAACTGGCCAGCAGGTGCTCCTCCATCGCGGAGAGGGCGACGAGCTCCACGGTCGGGTCGGCGGCGTAGGCGGCGAGGTGCTGCTGGCCGGCCCAGCCCAGGCCGATCACGCCGGCGCGGAGTCGGCGCGCCCCCTCCTGCGGTGCTGCGGCCTGCTGTGCTGCGGCCTGCTGTGCTGCTGCGGTCATGACGTGCGGTTCCCTTCGGTCGGTGGATGGGGGTCCTGGGCGGGCTCCGTGGCCAGGAGGGCCAGCGGGTCCTCGTGCAGGCGGGTCAGGGCGAGCTCCAGCGCCCCGCGCACGACGACGTCGCGGCCGAGGGAGCTGGCACGCAGCTGTGGGAGGGGCGGCGCCCCGATCCGGGGCATCGCCTCGCGCGCATGCTCGAGGACGGGGTCGATGGCCTCGGCGATCGCGCCGGCGACGACGACGGTGTCCACGGCGAGCAGGCTCGAGAGGATCATGGCGATGCGGGCGAGGCGGTCGCCGACGCGCTCGAGCACGGCACGGGCGAGCTTGTCGCCGTCGCGCGCGGCGGCGAAGACGTCCTTCGCACCGAGCTCGGAGGAGGGCAGGGCCGAGAGCGCGGCTGAGGTCTCCCCTGCCTCGAGCGCCTCGAGCGCCCACCGCCGGGCGAGGGCGGCGACGCCGTCGGCCCCGCGGGGGTCGCCGAGCACGGTCTCGAGGAAGCGCATCTCGCCCGCGCCGCCGTCGGCCCCGCGCAGGAGCCGTCCGTCGACGACGAGCCCGGCGCCGAACCGCTCGCCCATGAGCAGGGCGGCGAGGTGGTCCGCGTCGGCGCCGGAGCGTGACAGGTGGGCGCGCTCGGCGAGCGCGGCGAGGTTCGCGTCGTTCTCGACGAGGACGGGGCCGTCGAGCGCGTCGACGAGGCCGGGGTTCATGGCGGGCCAGTAGCCGGCGTCGCCGCTCGGCGAGCGCCCCTCGGCATCGACCGGGGCGGGCACGCCCACGACGGTGAGCAGGCGGGGCGCTCCACCCGCGCCTCGTCCGTCGGCAGTGCCGGCCGCGGCGGGAGCGTCGACCGCGTCGGCCGTGTCGTGGGAGCCCCCTGCGCCGGCCGCGTCGACCGGACCTCCCGCGCCGGCCCGCGTGCTCACCCGGTCCAGCAGCGCGCGCAGCGCCTCGAGGCGCCGTTCCGCCGCGGTGGCGCCGGCCTCGAGGTCGTCGCCGACGAGCGGAGCGTCCTCGAGCACGAGGCGCTCTGCGGCCAGCTCGCGGCCGCGCAGGTCCGCCGCACGGGCGGCGAGGGTGTGCTCGCCGGCGTCGACGGCGAGCAGGATCCCCGCCTGCGCGCGCAGGGCGAAGCGGCGGGCGGGTCGGCCTCGCGGGGCGGCGCCGTCGCGTTCTGCCGGGGCGTCTTCGAGCCATCCTGCCTGCTCGAGCTCGGCGCACACGCCGAGCACGGTGGCGCGGGTGAGCCCGGTGGCGGCCATCGCGTCGGCCGCGGTGAAGGCCTCGGCCCCGAGGGCGTGCTGGAGGAGCGCCTGACGGTTCGCCCGACGCATCAGCTGCGGCGAGCTGACCCCGCGGTCGGCGGAACGCACCTCTCCGACCTGGGACCGCTCCCCGGATCGCGGCGGTGTTGACATGCCCGGACCACCCCCTCCATACTTCCGATAGGTCGTAAATATAACCTCTAGCGTAACTACCGTCGCATCACTGCGGCGACTCCGCTCCCCTCCAAGGAGACGATGGTGTCATCCTCGATCACTCGGCACGCGCGGCACTCGCCGACGCGGCCCTCGCGACGCGGCGTGCTCGCCGGCGCGGGCGCCGCCCTCGCCGCCTCGGCCCTCTCCGCCTGCGGCGCCGGCGGCGGCAGCTCGCAGCTGACGCTCTACCAGTCCAAGCCCGAGGCCATCCCCTACTTCTCGCAGCTCGCCGGGGAGTTCTCGCAGGCGCAGAGCCGGTTCTCGGTCCAGCACGACATCGCCACAAACCTCTCGGCGAGCTTCGTGCGCAACAGCCCGCCGGACCTCGGCTGTCTGAACTACAACCTCGAGATGGGGCGCTTCATGGAGCGCGGGGCGCTCTCGGACCTCTCCGACCTCCCCGAGGCGGGGCGGATCCGCGAGGACGTCGCCGAGCTCGCCGACTGGTATCCCACCTACGAGGGCCGCACCAGCGTGCTCCCCTACTCGGTCACCGCCGCCTCGGTGATCTACAATCGGCGGATCTTCGACGAGCACGGCCTGGAGGTCCCCACCACCTGGGACGAGCTGCTCGCGGTGTGCGAGACGCTGCAGGCCGCGGACGTCACCCCGATCTACGCGACCTTCCTCGACGCGTGGACGGTGGCGCAGGGGCTGTTCGACTACACCGTCGGCGGACTCGTGGACGTGCGGGAGTTCTACCGGCGGATGGACGAGATCGGCGAGGACGTCGGCCCCGACTCCGAGGTCTCCTTCCAGCGCACCCTGCTCGAGCCGATGCAGCGCATGGGCGAGCTGCTCGCGTTCGTGAACCCCGATGCCGCCAACCGCGGCTACGGCGACGGGAACACCGCGATCGCCCAGGGCAAGGGCGCGATGTACTTCCAGGGCCCCTGGGCGCTCGGCGAGATCGCGAAGGCCGGCACGGACGTCGAGCTGGGCACCTTCCCGCTGCCGATGACCGACGACCCCGCCGACCTCAAGGTGCGCGTGAACATCGACCTGTCGCTGTGGGTGCCCGAGGCGGCCAGCAGCCCCGAGGGCGCGCGCGAGCTCGCGCAGTTCCTGATGCGGCCCGAGGTGCAGGACCCCTACAACGCGGAGTTCCTCGCCTTCGGCACGAGGACCGACGCCCCGCCGGTCACCGACGACCGCATCGCCGAGATGCAGCGGTACTACGACGAGGGCCGCTTCTACATGGGCGCCTCGCAGTTCATCCCCCGCTCGATCCCGGCGGAGAACTACATCCAGTCGATCGCGGGCGGCGCCGACCCCGAACCGGTCCTGGCCCGCATGGACGCCGACTGGGCCCGCCTGGCCTTCCGGGAGTGAGCGCATGACGACCCCACGACAAGGAGCACCGATGTCGACGACGACACCGACGCGCGAGGACGGGACCGCGGACGGTGCGGCCCCGGACGCCCCGGCGACCGGGCGCGCGTCCGTCCCGCGCCCCTCACGGCGCCGCACCGACCCCGTCTACCACCTGTTCCTCCTGCCGGCGCTGGCGCTGTTCACCCTCGCGGTGACGCTCCCGGCCGTGCTCGGCTTCGCCTACAGCTTCACGAACTCGATCGGGTTCGGGGACTGGGACGTCATCGGGCTGCGGAACTACATCGCGATGTTCCGCGACCAGGGGATCCTGGACTCCTACCTGTTCACCCTCGGGTTCGCGCTGGTCACCGTCGTGCTCGTGAACGCGCTGGCGTTCCTGCTGGCGCTCGGGCTGACCTCCCGGATCCGCTTCACCGCGGCGCTGCGCACGATCTACGTGATCCCGATGGTGATCTCGGGGATCGTCATCGCGTTCGTGTTCCAGTACCTGTTCGCGAACACCGTGCCGATGCTCGGCGAGGCGCTCGGCTCCGAGGCGCTGTCGGTCTCGATCCTGGCGAACGAAGACTGGGCATGGGTCGCGATCGTCATCGTGACGGCCTGGCAGTCCATCCCCGCGACGATGCTGATCTACATCGCCGGGCTCGTCACGATCCCTGCCGATGTGTACGAGGCGGCGTCGATCGACGGCGCGACGGGACGGCAGAGCCTGTGGCACATCACGCTGCCGCTGGTCTCCGGCTTCGTCGTCATCAACACGATCCTCGGCTTCAAGAACTACCTCAACGCCTACGACATCATCGTCGGCCTCACCGACGGTGGGCCGGGAGTGGCCACCCGCTCGGTCGCGATGTCGATCTTCCGCGGCTTCGAGGGCGGGGACTACGCCTACCAGATGGCCAACGCCATGGTGTTCTTCCTGATCTCGATCGCGCTCGCGGGCCTCCAGCTCCGCCTCACCCGTGGAAGGACGGTGCTCTGAACATGTCGACCGCCGCACCCCTCGCACCCGCCTCGTCCTCCGGCTCGCCTTCGGGCTCGTCCTCGAGCACCGCCCCGACTCCGCGCCGCCGCCGACGCGGTCGGGTGGGCCGCGACCGCGTGAACGTCACGACGACCGCGCTGCTTATCCTCGGCGCGCTCACCGTGCTGGTGCCGCTTTTCGTCACCGTGAACATGTCGCTGAAGGCCACCGAGCAGGCGGTCGACGGCAATGCGTTCAGCCTCCCCTCGCCGCTGACCCTGTCGAGCTTCGCGGAGGCGTGGAGCCTGACGAACTTCCCGCGCGCCTTCGCGATCTCGCTGTTCATCACCGTGGTCGCGGTGGCCGGGGAGATCGTGATCTCATCCCTCGCGGCGTACGCGATCGTGCGCAACTGGGACCGTCGGCTGTTCCGCTGGTCGTTCTTCTACCTGCTGGCGGCGATGTTCATCCCGTTCCCGGTGGTGGCGCTGCCGCAGATCCAGCTCACCGGGATTCTGGGGCTGGACAACCCGCTGGGCGTGGCGATCCTGCACGTCGCCTTCGCGATGGCGTTCAACACGCTGCTGTTCACCGCGTTCCTGCGCACCATCCCGCTCGAGCTCGAGGAGTCGATGCGGATGGACGGCGCCGGCACCTGGCGGGTGTTCTGGCGTCTGATCCTGCCGCTGCTGGGACCGATGTGCGCGACCGTCGGGATCTTCGCCTTCATCCAGTCGTGGAACGACTTCATGATGCCCTCGCTGATCATCTCCGACCCGGCGCTGCAGACCGTCCCGGTGCTGCAGAACATGTTCCAGACGCAGTTCAGCAACAACTACAACGTGGCCTTCGCGTCGTACCTGATGGCGATGGCCCCCGCGATCATCGTGTACCTGTTCGCACAGCGCTGGGTGATGTCGGGCCTCACCCAAGGCGCGATCAAGTGACCCAGCCCCTTCACCACCACACCCGCTCGACCGGAGGATCCTCCATCGTGACCACCGTCCCCCAGAACCTTCCCGCCGCGCTGCAGGCCGACGCCGACTGGTGGCGTCAGGCCTCCGTCTACCAGATCTATCCGCGGTCGTTCGCGGACGGCAACGGCGACGGGATCGGCGACCTGCGCGGGATCATCTCCCGCGTGCCGTACCTGCAGAAGCTCGGCGTGGATGCGGTGTGGCTGAGCCCCTTCTACCCCTCGGCCCTGGCCGACGGCGGCTACGACGTGGACGACTACCGCGACGTGGATCCGCGGATCGGGACGCTCGAGGAGTTCGACGAGATGGTCGCGGCGCTGCACGGCGCCGGGATCCGTCTGATCGTGGACGTGGTCCCGAACCACTCCTCGGACCGTCACGAGTGGTTCCAGGAGGCGCTCGCCTCACCGAAGGGCTCAAACGCCCGCGAGCGGTACATCTTCCGCGACGGGCGGGGTGAGGACGGTGAGGAGCCGCCGGCGGACTGGACCTCGATCTTCTCGGGCCCGGCGTGGACGCGGGTGCCGGACGGGCAGTGGTACCTGCACTCCTTCGCGACCGAGCAGCCGGACTTCAACTGGAAGCACCCGGAGGTGCACGAGGACTTCCTGCGCACTCTCGCGTTCTGGTCAGACCGCGGGGTGGACGGGTTCCGGATCGACGTCGCCCACGGCCTGGCGAAGGATCTGACGGAGGTGCTGCCGTCGAAGGCGGAGCTGAAGGAGATGCCGAAGGACGGCACGCATCCGCTGTGGGACCGGGACGACGTGCACCAGATCTATGCGGAGTGGCGCGAGCTGTTCGACCGCTACGATCCGCCGCGGATCGCGGTGGCCGAGGCGTGGGTGGAGACGGCGGAGCGTCGCGCGAAGTACGCGAGCCCCGAGGGCCTGGGGCAGGCGTTCAACTTCGACCTGATGGAGGCGGACTTCGACGCCGCGCACTTCCGGGAGATCGTCACCGACAACCTCGCGCAGTCGGAGGTCACCGGGTCCTCCACCACCTGGGTGTTCTCGAACCATGACGGGGTGCGCCACGCGACCCGGTACGGGCTGCCGCCGCGGGCCGGCAGGGACGTGAAGCAGGGCGCGGAGTGGGTGCTCGCGGGCGGTCCCGAGGACGGCATCGACCGTGCGCTGGGGCTGCGCCGGGCACGGGCGGCGACGCTGTTCGAGCTGGCGCTGCCGGGCAGCGCGTACCTGTACCAGGGCGAGGAGCTGGGCCTGCACGAGGTCGCCGAGATCCCCGACGAGCAGCGGCAGGACCCCGCGTTCTGGCGCACCACGGCCGAGGACCGCGGCTTCGACGGTCTGGGCCGGGACGGCTGCCGGGTGCCGCTGCCGTGGACCCGCACCGGCTCGTCCTTCGGCTTCGGCACGGGCGGCGCGCACCTCCCCCAGCCGGCATGGTTCGCGGACTTCTCTGTGGAGGCCGAGGAGGGTGTGCGCGGCTCGACGCTCGAGATGTACCGGGCCGCGCTGCGACTGCGCCGCGAACTGCAGTCCGAGGAGTCGCTGACCTGGGACGAGACTCTCTCGACCGAGGAGGTGCTGGCCTTCGAGCGTCCGGGCGGCTGGCTGTCGGTGACGAACTTCGGCGAAGGGCCGGTCGCTCTGCCGGAGGGCGAGGTGCTGATCGCCTCGAGCCCGCTCGAGGGCGGCGGGGACGACGAGATCCTGCTGCCGGGCGCGACGACCGCCTGGCTGCGGCCCGCAGCGCGCTGAGCCCGGCGAACTCTCGAGGCGAGGGGCGATTCCGTGGATGACCTCCCGGATCGCCCCTCGTCGTGACGGATCCTGCCGGGCGCAGGTGCTTGCGGACTCTTCTGACCAGAGGGCCCCTCTGACTGCACCGGGCGGGTCGGGATCGTGCGGGTGAGCACCTGAGCGCTCGTCGGGCGGGTCATGGTGCAGGGCTCCGCGTCGGCGGTCCCGCTGATCCCGCCCTCTTCCCCGTCGGCGAGACCGCTGGTCTCGAGCGGCTCCCCGTCGGATCCGGCGGCGCCTTCCGGCCTGCCCGCCGCTGTCGCTTCCCGTGCCTGCGAGTCGTCGGGCATCACCACGAAGGCGGTC
This sequence comes from Brachybacterium atlanticum, assembly GCF_025669985.1. Taxonomy (NCBI): domain Bacteria; kingdom Bacillati; phylum Actinomycetota; class Actinomycetes; order Micrococcales; family Dermabacteraceae; genus Brachybacterium; species Brachybacterium atlanticum. The sequence continues at coordinate 44,489 of NZ_JAKJJW010000012.1, forward strand.
GGCCCGAGGCGCTGGGCCCGTCGGACGACGCTCGCCCCGCTGTGACTCGTCCATTCCACCTGGTGGCCGTCGGCGGCCTGGTCTCCGAGGCGCTCGACGGTCGCGTAGGCGTCCTCCTTGCCGGGGTTGTCGTGTCCGCACAGCCCCTGGCCGTTGTCGAGGCTGGTCGCACCGCCGCGGCTGTGCGGGACGATGTGGTCGTACTGGCGCACTGGCGCGTCGCAGTACGGGGCGCGGCAGCGACCATCTCTCAGGTGCAGGAAGCGCTTCAGGGCCCGCGGGAACTCACGGGCTCTCGACTCGACGGCGACGATCTCCCCGCGGGCGGGGTGCTGGAACAGCTTCCGCAGCACTGCTCTGATCGAGGGCCCGTCAGGGCCGTAGCGGTCGCAGGCCGGGTCCTCCGGTGCGGCGAGGGCTGCGCGCAGCTCGGCGCGCAGGGCTTCGGCGGGCACCGGGCCGTATCCCTCGATGTACGCCGCGTCGCCGTGCTCGGGAGCGAGCAGGGCCCGGTCGGTGATGATCACGCCGACGTCGAGGGTCTCGAGCTCGAGCCCGCTGTCCCGGCCGAGCAGGGTCGCGACCAGCGCATCGGCCATGATCGCGCCGTGGCCTTCCCGGTCCCCCTCGGACCTGCGTCGCTCGGCCTCGAGGGAGAGCCGCTTGTGGACCCGCTTCGCGTCGAGGGCGGGAAGATGGGTGCTGAGGGTCGCCATGCCGTGCTCGCCCGGGGTGAGGGTGACGTGGCGGGAGCGGCGGGCGATCAGGTGCCGGCGCGCGGCTCCGTCGGGGTCGAGCTCGCCGACGGCGGCCACGACCGCTCCTCGCCAGGCCTTGACGCCGGCGCCCTCCATCTCGGGCAGGCGCTCGTGGAGCACCTGGTCCACGTCGCGGCGCTGCTGGTCGGTCAGCGGGGCGGAGGTGGTGGCCGCGGCATACGCGACGGCAGGTGTGATCGCGCCGCGGCCGAGTGCGGAGAGCATGCGCGGCATGGAGCCGACGAGTCGGCGCGCGGCGGCGAGGCTCGAGCTCGCGGTGGCGGGCGAGCGGTGGGTCGCGAGGGTGATGTCGGCCGAGGCTCGTCGATCGGACTGGCGGATGAGCTGCTCGAGCGGCGGGAGGAAGTCGTCCTCGTGGGCGACGTCGTCCCGTGCCGCGTCGATCCGGTCGCGGAGGTGCGCCTCGGCGAAGGCGACGAGGGTGCGGGCCTCGAGCGCCGCGAGGGAGCTGAGCGCGCCGTGGATCATGTCCAGCAGGTTCTTGATCTCCTGCCGCGGCCGAGCGCCGACCTCGAACATCTTCTGCGGGTCGATCGCAAGGGAGGTGAGCAGGTGGTCGACGTCCCCGAGGAGCTCTGCGAGCGCGGACGGACCGCCCGCATGCAGCTCGGCGAGCACCTGCTCCGGAGCGTGCTGCTCCGGGGCGGGCTGCGGGGACGTCGTCGCTGTCATGGCCCCATCCTCCCGCGCACCACTGACAGAGGAAAGGCCCGACGGAAATTGTGGACAGCGCCGAAGCACGATTCTCCCGACACCGGGAGAAGAGCCCACGAGACGTCGACCCCGACACACCTCGACCGCCTATGACCTGCGCGCTTGAATGCACACCGCGTCCACTGGCACCCCGCCGCCCGGACCGACCGTTCCTCCACATCGCCACGAAGCAGAAATTCCCTCCAGAATTCCCTGTGGAGGAACGATCCGTTTCCTGGACCGCCCGTCCGTCCACACCCTTGCCCCTGCGCACCCGTCCGGTATCTCATGGGGACCACCGCTCGCCGAGGAGGCATCGATGCAGAAGCTCCCCGTCCCCCAGTCCGCCCAGGCACCGGCCGACGCGTTCACCGGCTCCGTGCTCCACGAGGCGCTGCGCGGCCCGATGGAGGGGTCCCGCCTCGCGATGGCCCACGTCCACTTCGCGCCCGGCGCCCGCACCCACTGGCACACCCACCCACGCGGCCAGACCCTGTACGGCACCGCAGGCGTGGGCCTGGTGGTGACGCGGGCGGGGGATGTGCAGACTCTCGAGCCCGGCCGCACCGTCTGGATCCCGCCCCTCGAGGAGCACTGGCACGGCGCGATGGCCGGGACGCGGATGGCGCACATCGCCGCGCAGGAGGCCGACGAGGACGGCGAGACGGTCACCTGGCTCGAACCGGTCACCGACGAGGAGTTCGCCCGCGCGAACGAGGCCGTGCAGGCGGGCTGAGCAGGGCGACCGAGCGGGACCGGGGCCTCCGCTCACGGGCCTGCGGACACCGCTTCGCTGCCGGCCCGTCGACGCCCCGAGTCAGGCCCTCCGACACTCTGCGTCTTCGCCCCGTTCCGGCTCCGGCGCACCTTCGAGGACAGGATCCGTCCTCGTCTCCGGGCACGATCGCCGTGCCAGAACCCCCTGCACTCCCCGACGACGATGGAGTCCCCATGAGCGCCACGTTCCAGGTCACCTTCGACGCCCGCGACCCGGGCAGCCTCTCGATGTTCTGGAAGGAGGTGCTCGGCTACGTGCATCCGGGCCCGCCGGGGTTCGACCCGACGACGGGCCGTGACGCGCTCGCCGCCTGGGACGAGTTCCTGGACGGGTTGGGCGTGCCGACATCCGAGCGGAACGACGTCTCCGCACTGGAGGATCCCGAGGGGGCCGGGCCGCGGCTGTTCTTCCAGCGCGTTCCTGAGGAGAAGGTCGCCAAGAACCGCGTCCACCTCGATGTGCGAGCCGCGCCCGGCCTCGAGGGTGAGGCGAGGATGGCGGCGCTCGAGGCGGAGTGCGAGCGGCTCGTCCCGCTCGGTGCGACGAGGGTGCGGCGCCACGAGCCCGAACCGCCGATGAGCGGCGGCTTCATCGTGATGACCGACCCGGAGGGCAACGAGTGCTGCCTCGACTGACGCAGCTCGCCCGTCGCGGATCGTTCCGCTCCTCCTGCACTCCGGCGCGTCTACGCTGACTTCCCCGCTCCCGCGCTCCCCTCGTCGGCTGCGGCGCCATCGCACCCGCGTGCCGGCGCCTCCTCCGCCTCCGCTCGCCCGCCTCGTCTCAGCGGAGCCGCTGCACCCGCGCGGCCGCGTCGTACAGGGCCCGGTGAGCGGGCCGCAGCGCGGCATGCTGCGCTGCGGCCGACGGGTCGGGGTCGATCGTCGCCGCCTCCTGTCGGGCGCCGAGCGGGACCAGGGCGTGGTCCAGGCCGAGCGCCTCCGCGGCGACGAGGGCACAGCCGAGCAACGCGGCGTCGGTCCCGTCGACGGTGCGCACGGGTCGGCCGGTGACGTCGGCGAGGATCCGCAGCCAGGGCCCGGAGGCGGCGCCGCCCCCGGTCACCGGCAGCGGACGCGGAGAGGTGTCGCCCCCGGACTCGAGCCCGTGGGCGAGTCCGTGCGCGACGCCTTCGAGCATCGCCGCGTACAGATCGATGCCCCGGGTCCCCGCGTCGATCCCCAGCACGGCGCCGCGCAGGTCCCCGTCCCGGACCGGGAACCGCTCCCCCACGATCGAGGGCAGGGCGAGCAGCCCGCTCGGACCGCGGCCGCGCTGCTGCTCCCGCGCTTCGAGCAGCTGATCGGCCCGGGCAGGGTCCGCGCCGTCGAGGACGGCCTGCCGGGCCCAGTCCGCGGCGGCGCCGGCGGAGAGCAGCGCGGAGATCCGCAGGATCGGGGGCTCGGCGGTCGCCGACGACGCTCCGAGAGCGAGGTGGTGCGAGACGCCGGCGGGTTCCTCACCGGCTGACCCCTCGCCGGCCGGCTCCACGCCGTCGCGCTCGTCCCCGTCGGGCTCCCCGCCGGCGTCCTGTGCTCCAATCGGCGACGTCCCGGCCCCCGGCAGCACCGAGGCGAGCCATCCGCTGGTGCCGAGGTAGACGTAGGCGTCGCCCGGCGCGAGGCCGACGATCCCGCTGGTCGTGGCGCCCGCATCTCCTGGGGCGAGCACGACGGGCAGCCCGGCCGGCACGCCCAGCAGCGCCGTCGCCTCCGCGCCGGTGCGTCCCACGACCTGGCCTGCCGCAGCGGTCAGCGCGGGCAGCAGAGCCGGATCGAGCCCGGCGGCGCGGGCGATTGCGGACGACCATTCGCGAGTGCGGGCCTCGAGCAGTCCCGTCGTCGCGGCGGTCGTCGGATCGCACCAGAGCCCGAGCCCCATCCGCGCCACGAGATATCCGGCCGGGCCGAACACGACGCCCTGCAGGTCCGCGAGCTGTTCCGGGGCCGTGCGGAGCAGGCACAGGTGCATCGCGGCGCAGCTGGTCGCGTCCTGCAGGTTGCCGGTCAGCGCGTCCCAGGAGCGGCCGTCCGCGGCGAGCGCGGCGCGCAGCTCCTCCGCCTCGGCGCCCGCGCGGGTGTCGGAGTAGAGGATCGCGAGGCGCGCGGCCCCCGAGCGCGGGACGGGGACGAGGTCCTGCATCTGCCCGGTGAGTACGATCGCCGCCACCTCGACGTCGGGCGCCGCCTCGAGGAGCTCGACGATCACGGCGCGGGCGGCGCGCTCCCAGTCACGGGGGTCCTGCTCCGCGGTCCCGTCGGCCGCGTGGCGGGTGGGGTACGGGGCCTCCGCCCGGAGATGGACGGTGCCGTCCAGGTCCAGGAGCGCGGCCTTCGCGGCGGAGGTCCCCAGGTCGAGGCAGAGCAGGTGCGGCATGGCAGTCAGGGTATGCGTGAGCGGGCGGCGCCGCTCCCCCGCGCCGCCCGCTCCTCGCTGTGCGTGTGTCCGGCTCAGCCCTGCTCGATCAGGGACAGCTCGAACTCGAGCTGGATCCTGTCGCTGACCAGCAGGCCGCCGGAGTCCGGCGGGGTGTTCCAGGTGATGCCCCATTCGCGGCGGTCGAGTCGGCCGGTGCCCTCGAAGCCGGCGCGGACGTTGCCGAAGAAGGGGTCGGTGTCGCCGCCCACGAAGCGCAGCGGGATGCCGGCCGTCCTGCCACGGGCCCGTGAGCCCCGAGGAGCGGTCGAGCCGCAGGGGCGGCCGACACGCGTCGATGATCTCGGAGAACCTGCCATCGGCAGGTGACTCGTCACGCCCCGCGAGGGATGGGGCGGACGGTGAGCGTCTGCTGCACCGAGCCGAGCGGTCCCTCCTGATCGTGCAGGACCGAGCTGGTCAGCCCCTGTCCGGTGGGGCCGAAGGAGACGGTGGTGTCCAGTCCCAGCCAGCGGCCCGTCGGCCGGCGCATCAGGTGGATGGTGAGGTCGAGGTTCGGGAACATCCATTCGCGCGGCTTCTCGCGCACCGCGATGCCGTTGGAGGCGTCGACGGGGATGAGGAAGGTGGCGAGCTCGCCGGCCTCCTCGCCCTCGATCAGGGGATGCTCGGCGCGCAGCCAGCTGCGGCCGCGTCCGGGGCGCTTCGGCTCGGCGTCGCGCAGGCTGATGCTGTGGATGAAGCCGCCGGTCCAGTCCTCGGCCATGCTCCGCTCGGGCAGTCCCTCGGGTCCGGGCAGCGGCGGAAGCTCGGTCCCGGCGACCTCGGCGGTCTCCTGCGCGGACATCACCCAGCTGCGGGCTCGGAGCGTCTCGCGCCCGGCGATCACGGCGGTGGTCTCGAGCAGCTCGATCGTGCGGCCGGGGCGGAGCATGCGGGTGGACAGCTCGATCGGCCCGCGACGGAGCTGGCCGAGGATGTCGATGGAGATCCGCCCGAGCACCTTGTCGGGGTCGGCGTGCTCAGCGCGCCAGCGCTCGAGATGCACAACCAGCAGGGCGCCGACGGGGCTGATGTGCAGCTCGTCGTCGCTCCACGCGCCGCCCGCGTGCTCGCTGGGCAGGTAGGTGTCGGGGCCGACGGGGACGAAGTACGCGTCGGAGCCGGCGGCGCGGTCCTCGACGATCGCCTCCGGGCCCGCCTCGCCCTGCTGTCGCTGCTCCTGGCCTGTCATCCCTGGTTCCTCCCGTCCCCGGTGCGGGGCGCTGCGCTCGACGTCGTCCACGACCGTCCATCTTCCCCGACGGGCGCGACCGGGGCGGCCGATCCGGCGCGACGCGCCCGCGCCGAGCGGCGGAACCAGTTCACGAGCGGGCCGGGCACGAAGCGGTCCACGAAGGGAGCGCCGAAGCGCGCGATCACCTCGACGGCGAGGCCGAGGAAGAACGCGACCACCGGAATCCAGGCGGCCAGGGACATCGAGACGCCCATCGCACCGAGGAAGCCCATCTCGGCGTCCATCCGCACGTGCACGAGGGCCAGAAGCACCAGCGAGCAGAAGGTGTAGGCGAGCGGCAGCGCCGCCCAGGAGGTGACCTGCGCGATCACGTTCCCGGCCGGGATCTCCCGGTCCCGGTGCCACAGCAGCGCGATCAGCAGCGGCACGAGCAGGGCGATCAGCACCATCGGCAGCCACACGTACCAGGGCAGGTCGACGAACCACAGGTTCTGCGTGCCGCTCTGCGGCGTAATGCCGCTCCCCAGCCCGAGGTCGCCCACGTCTCCCCGGGCGGAGGCGCGCACCGGTACGACCAGCATTCCGAGGCCCGGGAGGAGCGCGAGGGCGGTCGGTCCCCACAGCGGCAGCGCCAGCAGCGCGCCGAGCACGGAGCGTCCCTCCCCGTCGACGATCTGCACGATCGCCCCGGCCGCGAGGGCGAGGAGGCCGACGGGCACGGCGAAGGTGAGGGCGTGGACGAGCACGAGGCGGGGCGCGGCGGCGAGGTCGGCGACCAGCGGCCACCAGGCGGGCTTGCGCATCCCCGCGAGATGGCCGAGCAGGAGCGGCAGCGTGATCAGCGCCCAGGTGCCGAAGAACATGTCGGCCCCGGCGGCGTGCATCGAGAGGGAGAGGCCGTTCGCGGGGTCCTCGATCGAGAACGCGGTCAGGCGGGTGAGCAGCAGGGCGACCAGGGCGACGCCGAGGCCGGAGAGGCCGGACCACAGAGCCGCGCCGAGCGGTCCGTTGGAGCTCCATCGCCGCTGGGCGGTGCGCGCGGCGAGGAAGGCGAAGACGGTCATCGCCGCGGTGATCAGCAGCGGCAGGCCGCGCCAGCTCACGGAGAGGCTCCCCAGGAAGCCCATCTGCAGCTCGGCGTCGTATGAGCCGAAGCTCGCGAGGGCGACCAGCTGGAACGGGATCCCGAGCAGGCCGATGATCCCCGCGAATCCGGCGTCGTCGGTCGCCGGGGCGGCCGCGCCGCCGGTCGGGTCCGTGCTCGCGCCGGTGTCGGCGGTGAGCACGGCGAGGACCGCCGAGACGATCACGACCAGCGCCGCGACGAGGGCGACGAGATAGGCGAGCGCGCCGGTGACGAGGGTGGGCACCGGGGTGCCGATCCCGACCTTCCGCAGCGTCGCTGTCGCCTGCGCGGCGGACAGGGTCTGCTGGCCGGCGACGGCCACGGCGCCGGGAGCGGGCGAGCCGGGGCCGGACGACGGGCCCGGGGCGGAGGGCGCGGAGGATCCCCACGGCCCGGGCGCGGCCGACGGGGCGGAGCCGGATGAGGGAGCCGGTCCCGCCGACGGGGCGGGACCGGGTGACGGGGCGGGACCGGGCGGCGGCGCGGCTCCGGGCGTGGTCATGCCGTAGCCGTACGCTCCCCCGTCCTGCCCCGTGCCCCCCTGCCCTTGGCCGGCCCCGTTCCCCTGGCCGTCGGCGGGCTGGTTCGGCTGCGACATGCGTGCCCCTCTCACGTTCGTGGTGCGTGCGAGTGCTGCTGCACTCCCCCGCTCACGAGCCTAGCCCGAGGGGTGGGGCTCAGAAGCCGTTGTACCGGTAGGCGTTCTGGTTCCAGAAGTCGGTGCCCCAGGTGTGGGTGCGTGCGACGCCGCCGACGCCGCCGGCCTGCTCGATGACGGTGAAGGAGGTCTTGGAGTCGTCGGTCCAGCCGGTGAAGATGACGACGTGTCCGGCGGCACCGCCGGAGCCCGGGCCGAGATTGCCGATGATGTCGCCCGGCTGCAGGTCGTCCTTCGGGATTTCGGTGAAGTGCTCGGTGAGCGTCACCGTGGAGTAGCTGGTGTCCAGGCCGTAGGCCATGGAGACGAAGCCGGAGCAGTCGGTGCGGTACTGGCGGCCGTCGGGCCCGTTCGTGTACGCCTCCATGGAGTAGGGCACGTTGCGGTCCACCCAGGTCTGGCCGCGGTCGAGCACCTCCTTGCGATCGGCGGAGAGGCCCGGATCCTCCGGTGCGGGGTCCCCGCCGCCGCACTCGCCGAGGCCGGCGGCGTCGGGCACGGTCACGTAGGCGCGGGAGACAAAGCCGTCCACGCCGTCGTAGCTGACCTTGGCCCAGTACTCGCTGGCGTAGGTGCCCTGCACGGCCTCCCCCGCGGTCTGGCACTCGAGGTCGAGGGCGGTGCCGGCGGGGATCGTGCCGAGGGCGTCGCTGCCCGTGCTGGTGCCGGAGCGGATCGTGAGCTGGTTGGTGGTGGTGCCGGGCGCGGCGGCCTGTGAGGGCTGGGCGAGCACGGCCATGCCCTCAACGGCGACGGCGGTCGCGGCGGCTCCGCCGGCGAGGCGGCGTGCGGTGTTCCGGATGATCATCGGTTCTCGACCCCTTCGAGGATCTCGGGTGCGTCGGACGCTGCCGGAGCCGGATCGTTCCCCTGCGCCAGCACGTCGAACCTAGGCACGACGCGACGCGGATCACAACCTGTCGCGCATGGGGAGAAGTGCCCATCGACGTCAGCGGCCGACGGGTCTATGGCCGCGCGCGCCCGCGTCGCGCGCGGCCCCCCGCGCGCTACTTGAGGGTGAGCTCGATCAGGCGTCGCAGGCGCTCGATATCGTCGGTGCGGCCGTTGTGCTGGGCCTCCCAGAACCAGGAGGCGACGGCGCGGGCGAAGGAGATCTCCTCGGCCCGGTCCGCATCCGCGCCCGCCGCCTCGCAGAACGCCTCGACTACGCCGCGGATCGCCTCCCGTGGACGGGGCGCGTCGAGCACGGCCCCGAGCACGCTGCGCACGACGGTGTGGGCCTCGTTCTCGACCGGCCCGCTGAGCAGCGCCGGGTCGATGGCGACCCAGCTGCCGTCGCGGCGGCACATCACGTTCTCGAAGCTGAGATCGCCGTGGGTGAGGGTACGGGAGGCGTCGTCGGCGAGGTCGTCCATGATCTCGGCGGCCCGCTCCCCCGCCCCGGCCGGGATCGGCAGGCCGTCGGCGACCGCGCGGGCGTGCTGGGCCTGGAACGCCTCGGCCCAGGCACGGGAGGTCGCCGCGAGGCGAGGGGCGTCCGGCGGGGCGGGCACCTCGGCGATCCGGGCCCCGACCTCGCCCGCGATCCGGGCGGCGGCGAGCGGTGCGGGGTGCTCCATCAGGGACGGGCCGGGCACTCGCTCGAGCAGCAGCGCCCGCTCCTCGCGGTCCTCGCGCAGCAGGTCGACGACGCCGTGGCCGGCGAGCGCCGTGAGCGCGGAGATCTCGAGTGCGGGGTCCGCGAGCGGGGAGACGAGCTTCAGCGCGGCCGGTGCTCCGTCGGCCGTGCGCACGGGGAGCACAATGCTGGTGCCTCCGCACCAGAGGTCCCCGTCGGCCGTGAGGTCCCAGCGCTCCAGGACGCGGGCGGCCTGCTCGGGGGCGGCGTCCAGCCAGGGGCCCGTCGAGCGATCCTGGTGGAGGAGGCGCCGCCGGAAGGCGCCGGGAAGCTGGAGGAATCGGGCCTTCTCGACATCACCGCAGGCTCCCTGCGGGTGGGGCGTCGCGACGGCTCGAACCGGCCTGCGAGACTTGTGCGGTGATGCCCTTCCTGCTGCTCGCCGTCGCCGCGGTGCTGCTCGCCCTGGTGATCAGCGTGTACGTCATCCGGCGCAGGCTGGGTCGCAGCGCGATGGCCCGTCGATGGATGGGGGACGGGATGTTCCCTCGCACGTCCCAGGAGCGCATGACGGTGCTGGGCTGGCCCGCCCTCGCGGGCCTCTGCCTGTGCTTCGCCCTGGCGGCTCTCCCCGTCGCCGACGGGACGCTCCGCCTCCCGGCGGCGCTGCTCTCGATCCCGTTCTTCCTCGCACTGCTGGTCACGCAGATCTCGGCGATCCCGCTGCCGGAGGCGTGGTACCCGGGCTGGGCGCGGGAGCTGAGGCGCCGGCGACGGGAGGCTCGCGCGAAGGCGGGGCTCCGCCGGGTCTGACGGCGTTCGCACACCACGTCGATGTCGCGGCCTGACCTGCAGTCGGCCCGGAGGGGATCGAACCCTCGACCCGCGGATTAAGAGTCCGTCAGAGCATCGGCCGCAGAGCGTGTACAAGCAGGTCAGTGGGCTCGTACTGCTACCCGAAGCGCGACGGTCACCATCGCGTTGCTGTCAAGAGGTGTTCGAGACGAGTCGGCATCTGTTCCTGGGGGATGGTGTCTCCAGAAGCCCTAGTCACACGTGCTCTCGGCTTTCCTCAACCTTGGACTGGAATGTCGAGTGGCTCGCGGGACAGCAAGCTGCCGATGAGCTCCTCGATGCCGGTACGGATCTCGTCGCGCACCGAGCGGACTTCCGCGACGCCCTTGCCGGCTGGGTCCTCGAGTTTCCAGTCCTCGTACCGCTTGCCGGGGTAGTAGGGGCAGGCGTCGCCGCATCCCCTGGTGATGACCACGTCGGAGGCCTGGACGGGTTCGGGGGTGAGGGTCTTCGGCTTCTGGTGGGAGATGTCGATGCCGACCTCCGCCATGGCCTTCACCGCTGCGGGGTTGATCGAGCTGGCGGGCGCAGATCCGGCGGAGCGGACCTCGATGCGGTCGCCGGCGAGCTCTCTCAGCCACCCGGCTGCCATCTGGGATCGACCGGCGTTGTGGACACAGACGAACAAGACGCTGGGGTGAGCGGTCATGGGAGCGTCCCGACCGGGGGTGAGGTTCAGGCGATGTCGAGGAACGCGCGGAGTTCAGCAAAGGCCGAGGGGACGACGGAGTAGTGGGCCCAGCGGCCCTTCTGCGCGCGCGTGAGCAGGCCGGCGTCGACGAGCTTCTTCATGTGGTGGCTGACGGTGGGCTGACTGATGCCCAGCGGCTCGGTGAGATCGCATGCGCAGACCGACTCGCAACCCTGGGCGGCGACGTGGGAGAGGAGCCGGAGCCGCGTAGGGTCGGACAGCGCCTTCAGCAGGGAGGCGATCCGTTCGGCGTCTGCGGTGTCGACCGGACCTGCGGACAGCGTGCAGCACTCGCCAGAGTCGGTCCTCGCCGCGAATCCGGTGGCTGTGGCGTCGGTCGTCGTGGTCATGCCCTCACCTTACATTGACAGTCATCGATGTGGAACATAGCGTACTCATCGATATCCGTCGATGGAAGGTGTCGAAGCCCGATGAGTACGACCACCAAGGATGTGGAGCAGCCGCGCGTGATGAAGGAGATGTCCTTCCTCGATCGCTGGCTCCCGGTATGGATCCTGGCCGCCATGGCCGTGGGACTCCTGCTGGGGCGGTTCGTCCCCGGCCTGAACACCGCGCTGGAGGCGGTGAAGATCGGGTCTGTGTCCCTGCCCATCGCGATCGGGCTGCTGGTGATGATGTACCCGGTCCTGGCGAAGGTCCGCTACGACGAGACCCGGCGCATCGGCGCGGACCGACGCCTGCTGGTGACCTCGCTGGTGCTGAACTGGATCGTCGGACCGGCCCTCATGTTCGGCCTCGCGTGGATCTTCCTTGCCGACCTGCCGGAGTACCGGACCGGCCTGATCATCGTGGGCCTCGCGCGCTGCATCGCGATGGTGCTCATCTGGAACGACCTCGCCTGCGGTGACCGCGAAGCTGCCGCCGTACTGGTCGCGATCAACTCCGTCTTCCAGGTGATCGCCTTCGGAGCCCTGGGCTGGTTCTACCTCCAGGCGCTGCCGTCGTGGCTGGGGCTGCCGACCACGTCGGCCGAGTTCTCGATCGGCGCGATCGTCCTCAGCGTGCTGATCTTCCTCGGGATCCCCCTGGTCGCCGGGTTCCTGACCCGCGTCCTCGGAGAGAAGGCGAAGGGTCGCACCTGGTACGAGGAGCGGTTCCTCCCGAAGATCGGTCCCATGGCGCTGTACGGGCTGCTGTTCACCATCGTGCTGCTGTTCGCTCTCCAGGGCGACGCGATCCTCTCCGCCCCGGGAGACGTGGCCCGCATCGCTCTGCCGCTGCTGGTCTACTTCGTGGTCATGTTCCTGGGGTCCTTCCTGCTCGGACGGGCGATCGGCCTGAATTACGCCAAGTCCACGACCGTCGCGTTCACCGCCTCGGGCAACAACTTCGAGCTCGCCATCGCCGTCGCCATCGGCACCTTCGGCGTCACCTCCGGCCAGGCCCTCGCCGGTGTCGTCGGCCCCCTGATCGAGGTCCCGGTTCTCGTCGCCCTCGTCTATGTCGCCCTCGCGATGGGCCGCCGGCTCTTCCCCGGCGACGCGACCGTTCCCACCCGATGAACCAGCAGAGAGATCGAGTCACCATGACCGCGAAACGCCCCGCAGTCCTGTTCGTGTGCGTGAAGAACGGCGGCAAGTCCCAGATGGCAGCCGCCCTCATGCGCCATCACGCCGGAGATGCCGTCGAGGTGCACTCCGCCGGCACTCGCCCCGGCACCGCCATCAATGCACAGTCCGCGGAGGCGATCGCCGAGGTCGGCGCGGACATGTGCTCCGCCGTCCCGCAGCCGGTCACCTCCGAGCTGCTGCGCAGCGTCGACCACGTGATCGTCATCGGCGGCGAAGCCGTCATCGAACCCGTCGAGAGAATGACCGCGCCGGTCACCACCTGGCACACCGATGAGCCCTCCCAGCGGGGCATCGAAGGGATGGAGCGCATGCGCCTGGTGCGGGACGACATCGACGCCCGCGTCCGTGCGCTCCTGAACGACCTCATCGCCACCGCGAACTGATCGCGCCCGCAACGACACGGCCCGACCTCGCCACCGCATCGAACTCGCCTCCCTGGTCGTCATCGACCCTGGTCCCATCGGCCCGGCCGCTGCCGCCCACCTCTGAGAACGCGGCTCTCGGCTCCTTGCCCCGGATGCCGGACCCGTCAATAGAGCGGCGCCTACCAGCGCCTCCGTCTGGGCACTCGCGCAGGCGAGACCGCGCTTCGACACCAATGGGTCGCCGACATGGTTCTCGCACCGTGTACACCCTCCTCGTCCCGCGGCCGCAGCCGGCAGGCACTCCCCGCCATACGGGCCGGGTGTGCGACCAAGTTCCCGTCGACTCCCCACAGGACGCGACCATGTCGCCGACGACAGGCTTCGACCAGGGTGGGCCCGGAGGGGATCGAACCCTCGACCCGCGGATTAAAAGTCCGATGCTCTGCCAACTGAGCTACAGGCCCGTGCCCGCCGAGCGGGCCAGCCCATCCTACCGGCGCGTGCAGGCAGGGGCGGCCTCGCCCACGTGGCGGCGCCTGCCGCAGGCATCGCGTCGACGGCGCGATCGACGACGGGCTCGACGGCCGGCCTGCGAGACCGCGTCGTCAGCTTCCGCAGCGGGCGCCGCCGCGGCCTTCCGCGCCGGGAAGGCAGAGAGGAACCCCGTCACGGGCCGCAGCAGCACCGCGAGCACGCAGACGGCGATGTGGTCACCGCGTAGTACAGCGCGAACGTCCCCGGACCGGCGGGCAGGTCGCTGTCCCGGCCGAGCAGCTCGATCGCCGGCAGGTGCGCGAGCTAGGGCACGATCGAGTTGCGGCCCAGCCACTCCACGGGGCGCAGCGCGCGCAGGCGCGGGAGACCCTGGAACCAGCCCACTGCTCCCACCACGGCGGGCAGCACCACGACCTGGGTGAGCACGGGCACCTCCGGCTCGGCATCGATCCGGGCGGCGTGCAGCGCCCAGGCCGCCGCGACGGCACGCGCGGAGACCGTCACCGCCCAGGGCACCGGCCGGCGGGTGAGCACCGGTCGCAACGCGGCGCCGGCGACGAAGAACACCGCATAGAACACGCACTTGTCCGGGCGCGGCCCGACCAAGCCGTGCGCGGTCCCGAGCAGCGGCAGCGCCGCCCACACCACCACCGAGGAGAGCGCGATCCAGCCGGGATGGATCCGCCTCGTGACCAGCCCGATCACGTAGTGGCAGAACAGCGCGGCGAGGAACCAGGTGTACATCCCGTTCAGCCACCACAGCGAACCTCCGAGGCGGGGTCGACGCCCTTCGGACAGGGGACGACGAGCCCGTCGGCCCGACGCGATCCCGACCGTCAGCGGGCGGCGGCCGCCTCCTCGCGGGCGTCCTGGTAGTCGCACACGTCCTCGTCGACCCAGACCTCGACGTTCTTGATCTCGGGCAGGTCGGAGGCGAGGAAGATCGGGTCCAGTCCCTGGGCGCGCTGGGCGTTGTAGTGCTTCAGCAGCTTCACCGCCGTGGGGGCCAGCAGCGCGATCACCACCAGGTTGATCAGCGCGATGAACACCATCGAGACGCCCGCGATGGTCCAGGCGAGGTCGACCGCGATCACGGAGCCCATCAGCACCAGCGCCACGACGGCGATGCCGAAGGCGATGTGCCAGCCCCGCTTCGAGGTCAGGAAGTGCATGTTCGCCTCGCCGTAGGAGAAGTTGCCCAGCACCGAGGTGAAGGCGAGCAGGAACATGATCGCCGCCAGCAGGACCGCGGCCCACGGCCCGAGAGTCGAGGACAGCGACTGCTGGACCATCATCAGTCCCTCACCGCCGGTGGAGACGTCGGGGAAGGAGACCAGCACGATGAACGCGGTGATCGAGCAGATCAGCAGGGTGTCGAAGTAGACGCCGAGCGTCTGGACGAGGCCCTGCTTGACCGGGTGGCTGACCGAGGCGGTCGCGGCGACGTTGGGGACCGACCCCATGCCGGCCTCGTTCGAGAGCATGCCGCGCTGGACGCCGTTGACGATCACGGCGCCGATGCCGCCGCCGATCGCGGCCTGCGGGGACACCGCCTCGGAGACGATCTGGGTGATCACGCGGGGCACCTCGCCCAGGTGCAGGCCGACGATGACGATGCCGATCAGCAGATAGAGCCCGGCCATGATCGGGACCATGTTCTGGGCGACGGTCGCCACGCGGCGCATGCCGCCGAAGATGATCCCGGCGGTGAGCGCCGCGAGCAGGATCCCGAGCGCCGGCGCGAGCCAGGACAGACCCTCGGGGTCGGCGTAGAGGGCGACGGCGCCGGTGACCGCGTCCACGATGGTGTTGGCCTGCAGCGAGGTGAAGGCGAAGGCGAAGCAGAAGATGAACAGCACTGCGAAGAAGGCGCCGAAGCCGCGCGAGCCGAGGCCGCGGTGGATGTAGAAGGCGGGGCCGCCCTTGTAGGTGTCGTCCGCGCGGGTCTTCCACAGCTGGGCGAGGGTCGACTCGATGAAGCTCGCCGCGCCGGTGAGCACGCACATCACCCACATCCACAGCACCGCGCCGGGGCCGCCGAGGAAGATCGCGCCGGCCACGCCGGAGATGTTGCCGGTTCCCACGCGGGCCGCGGCGGAGACGGAGAAGGCCTGGAAGGCGCTGAGAGACTTCGAGCGCTTCGCGTCGGTGTCGGGGCCCTCGACCTCCTCCTGCACGGGCTTCTGCGCGATCGCGGAGAGCATCGCGGGGATCATCCGCAGCTGCACCACGCCGGTGCGGACGGTGAAGTAGAGGCCGAGGAGGATGACCACGGGCATCCCTGCCCAGGTCCACAGCCAGCCCTCGGCATTGCCGAGGAACTCGTTGAGGGATTCGAGGGGGTTCATGGGCTCGACGGTAGCGGGAGGGGCAGGCGCTCCTCGGGCTCTCCACCCGCCGGGCCGGGCGCCGGAGTCCTCCTAGATCCCCGCGCGCGTGCGCCGTGTCCCAGTGCACGGACACGTGATGCACGCCACGTCCAGCCTCGCGAACCCCGGATCCGCGCGCCGACCTGCAGGACAACACCGCAGGTCGCTACACATCGAACGGGGTTGTCGGACAATCCGCGGAGCGGACGCCAGATCGTCACGATTGCGTCACGACACACCGAGGAACCCCCTCCACGGCCCGACCGAGGGGTCCCGATCGTCGCGTCACCGGGCTAGCGTGGACGTCGATATGGGCCCGTTGACGACGCACAGCGCAGATAACCCTTCACCCACCGATCAGGCCGCGGGAGACAGCCCCGGCCTTCAGATCCGGCCTCCTTCCCTGGCCGACGGCGCCGCCATGTGGCGCCTGGCCCGCGACAGCGGCACGCTCGACCTGAACACCTCCTACGCCTACCTCCTGCTGGCCCGCGACTTCGCGGCCACCTCCCGCCTCGCCGTGCGGGACGGGGAGGGCGTGGGCTTCGTGCTCGGGTACCTCCGCCCCACCACGCCCGAGACGCTCTTCGTCTGGCAGATCGCGGTGGACGCCTCCCAGCGCGGCAAGCAGGTCGCCGGCCGGATGCTCGACGCCCTGCTCGAGGACCTCCCGCAGGTCAGGCAGCTCGAGACCACCATCACGGAGGACAACACCGCCTCGCAGCGGCTCTTCGCCTCCTTCGCCCGCCGTCACGGCGCGAGCGAGGAGATCACCGAGCTGATCACCGAGGAGCACTTCCCGGACGCCGGCCACGGCGCGGAGCTGCTCCACACGATCAGCCCCCTGCACGCCGGGAGCTGAGCTCCCCACCCGTGCCCCACCGCCGGGCAGGGGCGCCTCCGCGCGCCCTCCTGCCCTCCGCAGACCACCGCACCACCCCACCCGAGGAGATGGCATGACCACGACCGCTTCGACCGAGACCACCGCGAAGCCCCAGCCGGCCGACCAGGCCGGCGCCCCTGTCGCCGACCCGACCGAGCTCGAGTCCGGCGTCCGCTCCTACTCCCGCGGCTGGCCCGCCGTGTTCACCCACGCCAAGGGCTCCGTGCTGACCGCCGAGGACGGCAAGGAGTACATCGACTTCTTCGCCGGCGCCGGGACCCTGAACTACGGCCACAACCACCCCGAGCTCAAGAAGGTCGTCATCGACCACTACCTCGAGGATCGCGTGGTGCACGGCCTGGACATGTTCACCGACGTGCGCCGCGAGTTCCTGCAGACCTTCGACGAGAAGATCCTGAAGCCCCGCGGCCTGGACTACAAGGTCGCCTTCCCCGGCCCCGGCGGCACCAACGCGGTCGAGGCCGCGCTGAAGCTGGCCCGCAAGGTCACCGGGCGCGAGTCTGTCGTGAGCTTCACCAACGGCTTCCACGGCATGACCCTCGGCGCGCTGTCCGTCACCGGCAACTCGATGAAGCGCGGCGGCGCCGGCATCCCGCTGGTGCACTCCACCCCGATGCCCTTCGACGACTACTTCGGCCAGGTCGTCCCCGACTTCATGTACCTCGAGCGCCTGCTCACCGACGGCGGCTCCGGGCTGAACAAGCCCGCCGCCGTGATCGTCGAGACGGTGCAGGGCGAGGGCGGGATCAACGCCGCCCGCGCCGAGTGGCTGCGCGGCCTCGCGGAGCTGTGCAAGGAGCACGAGATCCTGCTGATCGTCGACGACATCCAGATGGGCTGCGGCCGCACCGGCGGGTTCTTCAGCTTCGAGGAGGCCGGGATCGAGCCCGACATGGTCACCCTGTCGAAGTCGATCAGCGGCTACGGCCACCCGCTCGCGCTTACCCTGATCAAGCCCGAGCTGGACATCTGGGAGCCCGGGGAGCACAACGGCACCTTCCGCGGCTTCGGCCCCGCCTTCGCCACCGCCACCAAGGCCATCGAGCTGTTCTGGAGCGATGACGAGCTGCAGCGGTCCACCGAGGCCAAGGGCGCCTACGTCGAGTCGCGCTTCAACCGGATCGCGGCCCGCCACGCCGACCACGAGCTCGTGGTCAAGGGCCGCGGTCTCGCCCGTGGCCTGCAGATGCCCTCCGGCGAGATCGCCGGCGCGATCGCCGCGCGCGCCTTCGAGGAGGGCCTGCTGGTGGAGACCTCCGGCCCCTCCGACGAGGTCGTGAAGCTGCTGCCCGCGCTCACCATCCCCGAGGAGCTGCTCGAGAAGGGGCTGGACATCATCGAGGCCGCCGTCGACGAGGCCCTCGCCGCCGCCTGAGGCGCCACCGCCCGAGGCACCTCGAGCCCGAAGCGTCGGGGCCCGGAGGCCCGGGGTCCCCGGAGACCCCGGGTCCGACGGCCCCGCGCGCGGCCGCCTCGGCCCCACTCCCCGTCGGCCCGTCGCCTCGCGCGTCGGGCCGACGCCCGCGGGTCGCCCTGCGCGCCCGCGGACCACGACCAGAAGATCCCCACCGGAAGGACCACGAAACATGCTCGTTCGCACTCTCGCCGAGGTCGAGGACACCGACGCCGACATCAAGTCGGAGAACTGGCGCTCCAAGCGCATCATCCTGGCGAAGGAGGGAGTGGGCTTCTCCGTCCACGAGACCACCCTCTACGCCGGCACCGAGAGCTTCTTCTGGTACGCCAACCACATCGAGGCCGTCTTCATCACGCAGGGCGAGGGCACCATCGAGGACCTCGCCACCGGTGAGATCCACGAGCTGGCCCCCGGCACGCTGTACCTGCTCAACGACCACGACAAGCACAAGGTGCGCCCCCGCACCGAGATCAAGTGCGTGTGCGTGTTCAACCCGCCCGTGACCGGGCGCGAGGTCCATGACGAGAACGGCGTGTACCCGCTGATCACCGAGGACGCCTGAGCGTCCCGCCCGCGCAGCCCCTGGGCTGAACGGCCGACGGGCCCGGCAGGAGCATTGCTCCTGCCGGGCCCGTCGTGCATCCCGGGGCGCGGCCTCGGCGGCCGTGGGCCGCTGGGCGGGCGTCCGCATAGTGCGCGTCGGTGCTGTGCGGGCGCGCCGGTCCGGCTCAGTCGCGGCCGCGGCGCACAAGCAGGATGATCACGCCGACCATCAGCAGCAGGAAGCCGAGCACGCCGCCGCCGATGGCCAGGAGGATCCCGCCGAGGCCTGCGAAGATGCCGCCGATCGAGACGGGCGGGCCGACCATCACGGGCGTGCCGCCGCAGTCGATCGTGTAGTCGCCGGCCTCCTCCGCGGTGAAGGAGTCGAAGGAGACCCACTCCCGTCCCTCGTTGCCGAAGCCGCTGGTCTGGATGGTGCCCTCGCCGACGGAGGGGCCGTCGATCGTGCACTGCGGGGCGGGCGTTCCCTCCTCGGCGTACAGCTGCACCGTCTCGTCGGCCTCGGCGTTGTAGGTGCCGGAGCCGTTCTCGAGGATCTGGTACTTCTCGGCGCCGCCGGCGACCTGGCCGAATCCGATCACGGCCGTCACGATCCCGATCACGAGGCTGAGCCCGATGATCACGGCACCGAGGATGATCAGGACCTTGGGCGCCCTCGACGGCTTCTTCGCCGGAGCGGCCGCGGGCTGGTTCCAGCCGCCGGGCTGGGGCGCGCCGCCGCCGGCCGGGGGCATGCCTCCGCCGGGCTGCGCACCCGCCTGGTCCCACCCGCTCCCGGGCTGCGGGCCGGGCTGGTTCCAGCCTCCGCCGGGCGGCGGGGCGAGCGGTCCGGAGGATGAGGGCGGCTGTGTCACGGGGTGCTCCTGGAGGGATCGCGCAGTGGGACGGTCACGAGGAGCGGATGCCGACCCCCGACGACACCGACAGGCTATCCGGCGCAGGCACCGACCGGCAGGCACAGTCGCATGCCGTGACCGGCACGCCTAGACTCGCCTGCATGCCCTCTCCCCTCGTCCTCGCCGCCGATGTCGAGACCGAGCTGGTGGAGAAGAAGTCCTGCTTCCTCACCCGGCTGCACCGGGTCGGCGAGGTCGAGCAGGCCGACGCCCTGCTGCGTGCCGCCCGCGCCGAGCACCCCGGCGCCCGCCACCACTGCACCGCCCTCGTGCTCGAGGAGACGGCCGAGCGGGCAGAGGTCCATCGCAGCAACGACGACGGGGAGCCCTCCGGGACTGCGGGCATGCCGATGCTGCAGTCGCTGCTGCACGCGGACCTCGTGGACGTCTTCGCGATCGTGATCCGCTATTTCGGCGGGGTGAAGCTCGGGGCGGGCGGGCTGGTGCGCGCCTACACCGCCGGCGTCGAGCAGGCCGTCGCCGCGGCGACGCTGCTGCGGCGCACGGAGCTGCTGGAGGCGCGGATCGAGGTGCCGCCGGCCGAGGTGGGGATCGCGGAGAACGCGGTGCGCATCTGGGCCGCCGCCCGCGGGGCGGCGGTGGAGCCCACCGAGTACGGGGCACGCGCCGCGCTGCTCACCGTGCTCGTGGACCCTTCGGACCTCGAGGACCTGCGCGAGGACACGGCCCGCTGGTCCGCGGGGCGGCGCACCGTTGAGGTCACCGGCCGTCGCACGGCCGACGTACCGCTGTGAACGGCGACTGCTGGGCGGCCTCCGGTCCCGTGCGCGCCGCGAGCACGGCGGCGGAGACCTGGGCGAGAGCGCGACCGGCGCGTGCGAGATCGGCGGTGATCAGCGGGGATGCGGTGGCCTGTGGGTCGGTGGAGGTCATGCCCTCAGCCTCGCCCATCGGTGCGGGGATTTCCAGCGTTCCCCTCCACGAACGGCGCCGCGCCGCCCCGGGGTCCCGGGACGGCGCGGCGGAGGTAGGGCGCGGACAGGCCGCGCTCCCAGGGGTCAGACGCGGTTCTTGGTCGCGAGCCCGTAGATCACCATCACGACGATCGCGCCGATCACGGCGAGCAGGATCGTGCCGATGCTCCACGGGTTGTTCATGATTCCCGAGATGCCGTCGCCGCCGAAGAGGCTGCCGATGAAGCCGCCGACGATCGCGCCGATGACGCCGAGGACGATGGTCATGCCCAGGCCCATGCCCTGCTTGCCGGGCATGACGGCGCGGGCGAGGAGCCCGATGATCGCGCCGATGATGAGCCAGGAGATGATCAGACCGATGAGTCCCATGGTGAAACTCCTTGAGATCGGGGAAGGGTGTGCACATTCAATGTAACGCTTTATGCGTTCATGTTCCGGCATTCGCGACCGACCCGTCGGTCGGAGCGGTGATCCGGTACTGCCTTCCCGGTCCGGCCGCCTCTGATGAATCGTCCCTGCCACTCGGCCCCACCGCAGGTCCGCGCGCGTCCGCCCCTCAGCGGAGGGAGCGTTGCGGGATCGGAGAGGGAACACCGCGGGATCACGGCGGGAACAGCAGGGGAACAGCTCGGGAACGACGCAGGGGCAGGGCCGGGTCGGCGCCGGGACCGGTCCGGACACGAACTGGGAGGTTGTCCATGAGAGACCTCGTCGACGCAGGTCACAGGGCCACCGAGGTCGCTCTGCCCCACTTACCGCCTCGCCGCGACCGACAGGGCTGTAGGGGATGATCAGGACGTGACCGCCTCCCACCCCGCTCTGCTCCCCTCGCTCCTCGCCGGGGATCGCGCCCCCGCGCCCAGCACGCTCGTCGAGATCTTCCGCCACGTCGTGGAGGCGCACGGCGAGGCGCCCGCCGTCCACGCGGGCGCCGAGGTCCTCTCCTACACCGCGCTCGCCGAGGCGGCCTCCGTGGTCGCCGGCCGGCTCGCCGCGATCGGCACGGGGCCCGGCACGAAGATCGGCGTGCGGATCAGCTCCGGCACCACCGACCTCTATGTCGCCATCCTCGGGATCCTGCTGGCCGGGGCGGCCTACGTCCCGGTCGACGCCGACGACCCCGACGAGCGCGCCCGCGTCGTCTTCGAGGAGTCGGCCGCCCTCGCCGTGATCGGCGACGGCCTCGTCATCACCCCCACCGTGGGCGAGATGTCGGCGGCACCGGATGCGTCCGCCGCGCCGCGGGACCCCTCCCCCAGCGACGACGCCTGGGTCATCTTCACCTCCGGCTCCACCGGCAGGCCCAAGGGCGTCGCCGTCTCCCACCGCAGCGCCGCCGCCTTCGTCGAGGCGGAGTCGCAGCTGTTCCTGCAGCAGGCGCCGATCGGGCCGGGCGACCGGGTGATGGCGGGGCTGTCCGTCGCCTTCGACGCGAGCTGCGAGGAGATGTGGCTGGCCTGGGCGTACGGCGCCTGCCTGGTGCCGGCGCCGCGCTCGCTGGTGCGCTCCGGCGTGGACGTCGGCCCCTGGCTCGAGGCGAACCGGATCTCGATCGTCTCCACCGTTCCCACCCTCGTCTCCCTGTGGCCCGACTCGGCGCTGCGCGAGGTGCGGCTGCTGATCATGGGCGGCGAGGCCTGCCCGCCCGAGCTCGCCGCCCGCCTCCAGGCCCCCGGCCGCGAGGTGTGGAACACCTACGGCCCCACCGAGGCGACCGTCGTCGCCTGTGGCGCGATGCTCGACGGCACGGCGCCGGTGCGGATCGGCCTGCCCCTGGCCGGCTGGGACCTCGCCGTCGTGGACGGCGAGGGGAACCCCGTCGCCCCCGGCGAGAGCGGCGAGCTGATCATCGGCGGGGTGGGCCTGGCCCGCTATCTCGACCCCGCCAAGGACGCCGAGAAGTACGCGCCCATGCCGACGCTCGGCTGGGAGCGCGCCTATCGCTCCGGCGACATCGTGGTCAACGACCCCGACGGGCTGCTCTTCGCCGGCCGCGCCGACGACCAGATCAAGCTCGGCGGGCGCCGCATCGAGCTCGGCGAGATCGACGACCAGCTGCTGCGCCTGCCCGGCGTGGTCGGCGCCGCGACCGCCGTGCGCTCCAGCCGCTCGGGCAACAAGCTCCTGGTCGGCTACCTGACCGTCGAGGACTCCTACGACGCCGAGATCGCCCGCGGCCTGCTGCGCCGGCGGATGCCCGCCGCGCTCGTGCCCCGCCTGGCCGTGGTCGACGATCTCCCCACCCGCACCTCCGGCAAGATCGACCGCGACGCGCTGCCCTGGCCGCTGCCCGGCTCCTCCGAGCGCAGCGCCGAGCTCTCCGGCACCGCCGCCTGGATCGCGGAGATCTGGGCCGACGTGCTCGGCGCCGAGGTCACCTCCGTGGGGGACGACTTCTTCGACCTCGGCGGCGGCTCCCTCACCGCCGCGCAGGTGGTCAGCCGGCTGCGCGAGCAGCACCCCGAGCTGACCGTCGGCGACGTGTACCAGCAGTCCTCCGTCGCGGCGCTCGCCGCGCACCTGGACGCGATGGGCTCCACCGCCGTGCGCAGCGACCGTACGGTCGCCCCGCTGCGCCGCCGCACCCAGCTCGCCCAGCTGCTGGCGCTGCTGCCGCTGCGCGGCCTCGCCGCGCTGCGCGGCATCACCTGGCTGATGCTCGCCTCCACCGTGCTCGCCGCGGTCACGGACGTGCCGTGGATCATCGCGTTCCCGCTGTGGCTGGTGGTCCCGATGACGATCGTGCTCGTCCTGCCCCCGGGGCGGATGGCCCTCGCCGCCCTCCTCGCCCGGCTGCTGCTGCGCGGCGTCACCCCCGGCACCCATCCCCGCGGCGGGAGGGTGCATCTCGCGCTGTGGATCGCCGAGCACGTCCAGGACGAGCTCGGGGCGACCTCCCTCTCCGGCGCCGTGTGGTTCCCCTGGTACGCGCGGCTGCTCGGCGTGAGGCTCGGCAAGGGCGCGGACCTGCACGCCCTGCCGCCCGTCACCGGGATGCTCGAGATCGGGGACGGCGCCTCCATCGAGCCCGAGGTGGACCTGGCCGGCTACTGGATCGACGGGGACGTGCTGCACATCGGACCCGTCCGCATCGGCAAGCGGGCCCGCATCGGCGCCCGCAGCACCCTCGGCCCCGGCGCCCGCATCGGGAAGGACGCCGAGGTCGCGCCCGGCTCTGCCGTGCTCGGGAAGGTGCCGTCCGGCGAGTTCTGGTCCGGCTCCCCCGCCGCCCGTCGCGCCGCTGCGCGCGGCCCCTGGTCCGATGAGGCCCCGCCTCGCAGGCCGCAGTGGGAGATCGTCTACGGGGCGCTGTCGCTGCTGATCGCCGTGCTGCCCGGCCTCGGCGTGCTGGTGGGCGGGGCGGTGCTGCTCCCCGCCCTGCGGGGCGCGGACACCTTCGGGCAGGCGGTGCTCGCGGCCCTGCCGTGGCTGCCGCTCGCGGCGCTCGCCGGCTTCGCGGCCGTGGCGCTCGCGGTGCTGGTGCTCACCCGCCTGCTCGCCCTCGCCATCTCCCCCGGGCACCATCCGATGCGCTCCGCGGCGGGCGTGTCGATCTGGGCGACGCTGCGCCTGCTGGACGAGGCCCGCACCTGGCTGTTCCCGCTGTACGCCGGCGGGCTCACCCCGATCTGGATGCGGATGCTCGGTGCGAAGGTCGGCCGGGGCTCGGAGATCTCCACCGCCCTGCTCATCCCGAGCCTCGTCACCGTCGGCGACCACTCCTTCCTCGCCGACGACACGCTGGTGGGACCCTACGAGCTCGGCGGCGGCTGGATCCGCGTGGAGCGGGTGAAGGTCGGCAAGCGCGCCTTCGTCGGCAACTCCGGCATGCTCGCCGCGGGCCGCAAGGTGCCCAAGCAGTCCCTGGTCGCGGTGCTCTCCGCCGCCCCGCGCCGCAAGTCCGCGAAGTCCGGCACCTCCTACCTCGGCTCCCCGCCGAGGACGCTGCGCCGCGCCGAGGAGGAGCACGACGCCGCCCTCACCTACGACCCGCCGAAGCACCTGCTGGTCCGGCGCGGCCTGGTCGAGACGGCGCGCCTGGTGCCGCTGCTGATCGCGCTGCTGCTGCCGGTGGCGGTGTGGGGCGCGATGTATTCGCTGCTGGTGCGCGGCGGGCCCTGGATCCTGCTCGCCGTCCTGCTCGGCGGGGTGGTGCTGCTGCTGGGCGGCATCGTCGCCGCGATGATCACCGTGATCGCGAAGTGGCTGATCATCGGTCGGCACCGCCCCGGCGAGCACGCCCTGTTCACCGCCTACGTGTGGCGCTCCGAGCTGGCCGACACCTTCACCGAGGTGCTCGCCGCGCCGTGGTTCGCGACCTCGACCGCCGGCACCGTGGCGCTGAACCTGTGGCTGCGGGCGCTGGGCGCGAGGGTCGGCGCGGGCGTGTGGTGCGACTCGTACTGGCTGCCGGAGACGGACCTGGTCACCCTCGGCGACGGCGCGACCGTGAACCGCGGCTGCGTGGTCCAGACCCACCTGTTCCAGGACCGCGTGCTGAGCATGGATGCCGTGACCCTCGGCGAGGGTGCGACCCTGGGTCCGGGCAGCGTGATCCTGCCCGCCGCGGAGATCGACCGCCACGCGACCGTCGGCCCCGTGTCCCTGGTGATGCGCGGCGAGCGCGTGCCGCCGGGCACCCGCTGGACCGGCAACCCGATCGGCCCCTGGGCCGACGACGACGCCCCGCTGGGCGGCACCGCCGACGAGCACGACGACGAGGACGACGCGCGCGAGCGCGAGCACATGGAGGAGCGCGCATGAGCACCACCCGACCGGGCAGCGACCCCTATCTCCCGGGGCACGGCGACGCCTCCTACTCCGTGCAGCGGTACGCGCTCGACCTCGCCTACAAGGTCGAGACGAACCGTCTGGACGGCACCGCGACCCTGAGCTGCCAGGTGCACGAGGACACCGGCGCGCTGCACCTGGACCTCTACGGTCTGCAGGTCTCCTCCGTGAAGCTCGACGGGAAGCCGGTCAAGCACAGCCACCACGGCGGCGACCTCACCGTGAAGTCCTCGTTCACTGCGGGGCAGGAGGCCACGATCGAGGTGCGCTACGGCGGCAAGCCGCGCCCGGTCCGCTCGCGCCTGCACGGGCCGACCGGCTGGGAGGAGCTGGAGGACGGGGTGATCGTCGCCGCCCAGCCTCACGGCGCCCCCTCCTGGTTCCCCTGCAACGATCGCCCGGACGACAAGGCGGTCTACGAGATCAGCCTGGCCGCGAACCCTGCCTATCACGTCGCCGTCTCGGGCGAGCTGGAGGGGAAGCGCCGCAAGGGCAACTCCACCACCTGGAGCTACCGCCAGGACGTGCCGATGCCGACCTATCTCGCCACGGTCCAGATCGGCCGGTACACCGAGGTGCCGCACCGTGGGGCGTCGGTGCCGGTGCGCTCCCTGGTGCCCGCCGGGGTGGGCGCGAAGGAGCTCGCGCGCGGCTTCGCCCGGCAGCCCGAGATGCTCGAGCTGTTCACGCGCCTGTACGGCCCTTACCCCTTCCCCTCCTACACCGCGGTGATCACCGAGGACGAGCTGGAGATCCCGCTGGAGTCGCAGGCGCTGTCCACCTTCGGCCGCAACCACCTGGCCGAGGACTGGGAGGCGGAGCGGCTGATCGCCCATGAGCTGTCCCACCAGTGGTTCGGCAACGCCGTGACCCTCGAGCGGTGGCAGGACATCTGGCTGCACGAGGGATTCGCCTGCTACAGCGAATGGCTGTGGGCGGAGGAGACCGGCCGCTCCACCGTCGAGGAGGAGGCTCGCCACCACCACGCGGCGCTCGCGGAGCTGCCCGAGGACCTGCTGGTCGCCGATCCCGGTCCGGAGCTGATGTTCGACGACCGGCTGTACAAGCGCGGCGCCCTGGCCCTGCACGCCCTGCGCCGCCGGGTGGGCGACGAGACGTTCTTCCCGCTGATCCGGTCGTGGCTGGCGCAGAACCTCGGCGGCTCGGTGACCACCGAGATGTTCGAGGAGCATGCCGCGCGCGAGAGCGGCGAGGACCTCACGGACCTGTTCGCCGCGTGGCTCCACGACGAGGAGCTGCCGGACCTGCCCGATCAGCCGGTCTCCCGCGAGCCCACCCGTCGCGGGCTGCGGTCTCTGTTCCCTCGCAGTTGACGGCGGGGCGCGGTCACTCCTGCGCCAGCGCCACCTGCGCCACGAACCCTGCCGGCGCCCCCGCCTCGCGCAGATCATGCTCCGCGAGGCGCACCTCGGACATCGGGGTGCGCAGCCCGGTGCCGAGGAGCTTGAGCACCGCCTCCTTGCCGGCCCAGATCAGGGCCCGGCCCTCGGCGGTGCGGTCCTGGCCGGCCTCCGCCGAATGCAGCACGAGGGCGGGGTCCCAGCCGCGGTCGACCGCCGCGATCTCCTCGAGGTCCACCCCGATCCCGCCGCCGGCGCGCACGGCGGTGAGCAGATGAGGGCCCGAGCGGGAGAGGCTCACGCCGAGCACCGGACGCGGGCTCGTGGCAGCGTCTCGCCCTGCGGTCGCCCGCCCGTCCGCCCTGCCCCAGTTTCCCGTGCCCCCGTCGGCTGTGCCCACGACCCGCGCCCAGGGCCGGCCGTGGGAGACCGCGCCGCAGGACGGGCAGTGCCGTCCCACCCGGATCTCGTCGGGCTGCACGCCCACCACGTCGGCGACGTGGGCGGCGAGGACGCGGTCGGCGTCGGCCCTGACGGGGTGGAGACGCAGCATGTCGGCAGGGAGACCTGCGCTCACGGCACGTACCGATCGGGCACGGACTTCAGCGGCACGAGCCAGCGCCAGGTCGCCGCCGGATCCTCCCGCACCGCGATCGGGTCGCGCACGATCGCGAGGCCTCGCCCGTGCGGATCGACGGGCCGGAACAGGGCGTGCGGCAGCGGGTCGATCCCAGCGCAGGCGGATGGCCGGAGGCCCGGAGGGGCAGCGTGCTGCGTCTCCGGGTCTCCGCGGCGGCCGGGGCTCAGAAGTCCCAGTCGTCGTCCTCGGTCTCGACGGCCTTGCCCATGACGTAGCTCGAGCCGGAGCCGGAGAAGAAGTCGTGGTTCTCGTCCGCGTTCGGGGAGAGCGAGGCGAGGATCGCGGGGTTCACCTCGACCTGGTCCTGCGGGAACAGGGCCTCGTAGCCGAGGTTCATCAGCGCCTTGTTCGCGTTGTAGCGCAGGAAGGTCTTGACCTCCTCGGTCCAGCCGACCGGGTCGTAGAGGTCCTCGGTGTACTCCTCCTCGTTGTCGTACAGCTCCATGAGCAGCGAGAAGGTGTAGTCCTTCAGCTCCGCCTGGCGGGCGGCGTCGGCCTTCTCCACGGCCTTCTGGAACTTGTAGCCGATGTAGTAGCCGTGCACGGCCTCGTCGCGGATGATCAGGCGGATGATGTCCGCCGTGTTCGTCAGCTCGCCGCGGCTGGAGTAGTGCATGGGCAGGTAGAAGCCGGAGTAGAAGAGGAAGGACTCCAGCAGGGTCGAGGCGACCTTGCGCTTCTCCGGGTCGTCGCCCTGGTAGTAGTCCATGACGATGTTCGCCTTCTTCTGCAGCGGCTCGTTGAACTCGCTCCAGCGGAAGGCCTCGTCGATCTGCTTGGTGTTCGACAGCGTCGAGAAGATCTGGGAGTACGACTTCGCGTGCACGGACTCCATGAACGCGATGTTGGTGTACACCGCCTCCTCGTGGGGCGTGATCGCGTCGGGGATCAGGGAGACCGCGCCGACGGTGCCCTGCACCGTGTCCAGCAGGGTCAGGCCCGTGAACACGCGCATCACCAGCTGCTGCTCGGACTCGGGCAGACGGTTCCAGGACTGGACGTCGTTGGACAGCGGCACCTTCTCGGGAAGCCAGAAGTTGCCGGTCAGGCGGTCCCAGACCTCCTGGTCCTTCGGGTCCGGGATCCGGTTCCAGTTGATCGCCTGGACCGTCGTCTTCAGGTGGTCGTTCACCGCAGCCTCACTTGCTCCTCAAGGGTCGTCGTCGGGTGCTCTCCAGTCTAGGCATCCGGGGTGACCGCCGCGCCGGTGGCCCGCCGCGTCGGCGGTGGGACAGACCACCGATCGACGGGGAATACGCACCCGCATCCATGACTTTCGTCGTGGGGCGTTCGGCCTCCGCCGCTCTAGCGTGGAGCCGACGACGCCCGCACCTTCCGGAAGGCCCCGCCGTGACCTCCGCACCCGTTCCCCTCCCGGCCGACGGCGCCGCCGTCGCCGCCGCAGGATCCGCCGCCGCGCCCTCCGCGCCGGGGTCCGCACCGCCGCGCTCCCTGGCCCCCGATGTGGCGCGCGGGCTGATGCTCGCGCTGATCGCGGTGGCCAACGTCTCCTGGTACCTGTGGCGCTCGACGGAATCCGTCGGCGGCACCCCGCACATCCCGGCCGACGGGCCGCTGGACTCGATCGCCCAGGCGGTGATGACGGTCGCGGTTGACCATCGGGCGATGCCGCTGTTCGCGTTCCTGTTCGGCTACGGGATGGTGCAGTTCTACCGCTCGCGGATCGACCGCGGGCTCGCCCCCGGCGCGGTGCGCACGATGATGCGCCGCCGACACTGGGCGATGCTGCTGCTGGGCGCGCTGCACGCGGCGCTGCTGTTCTACGGCGACATCCTCGGGGTGTACGCGGTCAGCGCCCTGGTGCTGGTGTGGTGGTTCTTCGGCCGACGCTGCCGCACCCTGCGGATCTGGGTGGTCGTGCTCGCGGCGGTGATGGCGCTGTTCGCGCTGTTCAGCCTGGTCAGCGGCCTGGTCCTGACGTACTTCGTACCGGCGGAGGTGACTGCCGGGATGGCGGCGACGGACATGGGCACCGGCTTCACCCGTCCCCTCGCCTACGACACCCCCTATCTCGTCTCGGTGCTGTACCGGCTCGGGCTGTGGGCGGTGTCGCTGCCCTTCGCAGCGCTGATGGGGGCGCCGCTGCCGATCCTGCTGGGCTGGCTCGCGGCCCGCCGACGGATCCTCGACGAGCCGTGGCGTCACGTGCGCCTGCTGCGGCGCACTGCGGTGATCGGCATCGCGATCGGCTGGCTCGGCGGCGTGCCGGAGGCGCTCGCGATCCTCGGCCACTACGAGCTGCCCGCCGCGGCGCCGTGGATGCTGACGGGGCTCACCTCGCTCACCGGCATCGCCTGCGGCATCGGCTACGCGGCCCTGTTCGGGCTGCTCACCCTGCGCCTCGAGGGCAGGGCCCCCGTCGCCGACACCTCGCGCCCCGACCCGTCGGCCGACCGGGACCTCTCCCCCGCCGAGCGCGCCTACGGCGTGCCGCGCGAGGAGAGCGCACCGGACCGCGGCCGCGAGCCCGGCGCGGTCGAGCGGACCCTCGCCGCGGCGGGGCAGCGCTCGCTGACCTTCTACCTGTTCCAGTCGCTGCTGCTCGCGCCGCTGATGGCCTCCTGGGGTCTCGGGCTCGGGGGGACGCTGTCCACGGCCCCGGCGCTCGCGATCGCGTTCGCGGTGTGGCTGGTGTCCCTGCCGATCGCGGCGTGGATGGGCGCGCGCGGGATGCGCGGCCCGGCCGAGAGGCTGCTGCGCCGGATGACCTACGGGAAGATCGACCAGACGCCGGCGACGCGCTGAGCCCGTCGCAGACCACCGAGTGCTGCCTCCGGACCGTCAACAAGGCGCGATGACGGTCCAGCTGCAGCACTCGGCGGCCTGATCCCCCCGATTCCCGCGTCGGCCGACTCACCCCTTGCCGGAAGCCTCTGCCAAGCGCTCCAGCATGAGCCCCGGCTGCAGTCGGCTCTCGTCGAGCTCATGGTCCAGGTACGGCCGCACCATCTCGTCGAGGCCGACGGGGAGCGCGTCGGGTGGGAGGCGCCGGGCGCGGCGCATGATGTGCGGGGCGACGGCGGGATCTTCGAGCTCAACCAGGGCGAGCTCGAGCAGCTCCCGCGACAGGGCATGGGGCTATCTGCTGGAGGCGGCGACCGTGCTGGCGCCGGTGTCGGATCCGGCGCTCGAGGCAGCCCCGCCGCGGGCCGTCCAGCTCGTCCGCCGGCGGGTCGACGGCGACCGCCAAGGAGTCCTCCTGCGGGTGCGCGGTCGCTATCTGATCGTGTCCGAGGAAGGCAGTGGGCGCTTCGTCGGGGCGGATCCGACCGACGCAGCTCGTGAGATGCTGCGGCCCCTCCTCACCGTGCGCGGATGAGTTCCCGGTCACGGCGTCGCTGCGGACGCAGCCACGCAGGATAGATCCACAGCGGAAGCACGGAGCGGTAGCCGATCTCGAGGAGCAGCACGACCCAGATCAGCACTTCGAGGACCACTGCGGCCGGCGCCAGGACCGATGTCGTCGTCTCACGCAGCACTTCGACGGAGGCAAGCCCCACCACCCCGCCGGCCACGAAGATGGTCTGCGTGCACAGCGGCAGCAGCACGAGCACCGTGGTCTCCGCGTAGGCGAATCCTCGGCCCGGCCCCACGCCGTGAGTGTCGACCCAGGCGCGGAAGACCCGTCCTCGACCGACACGACACAGCATCGCGAGGACTGCGAGTGCACCGCCGAGGAGGAACAGTGCCAGCGCGATCAGGGCGAGCGAGAGATCCATGCCGCTATCCTCCCCTCACCGCATGGAGACCTCTCCCTATGTCGTCCTCGCCCCGCACCGGACACCGTCGACGTGACCAGTCGAACTGTGCGTGCCAGACGGGTGGAGCAACCATGACCGCATTCCAGGGGATGAACACTGCCGAGGTCACCGACCTCGCCGGCCGATTCACCGAGCGCGCAGAATCCCTCAGCACTCTTCTCGAGTCGCTCTCCACGCGGGTCGGCGCAGTCGTCGGCACGGACTGGATCGGACCTGATGCGAAGGGCTTCGCCACCGCCTTCGACTCGTCAGTCCGCGGTCAGCTCACCACCGCCGCCGAGTCGCTGAGGACCCGCGGCGGGGATCTCGACGCCCACGTCGAGGAGCAGGAAGACGGCTCCGCCCTTGCAGGGTCACAAGGTGGTTCTGAGCCCGCGGCGCCGACCGGGGGCCCGGCCCCCATGGAAGCAGGCACGTCATCTGCCGCCTCGTTCCTGGGCGCCGACTGGGGTGACGTCTCGTTCGGCGAGTTCTGGCAGAACCTGAAGGAGAACATCGGGATCGACGGCGTCGTCGGCGGCATCACCGGAGACCTGGTCGGCAGCTATGTCGGGGCGTCCCCCGCCGACTCCACGATCGACACGTTCCTCGACTGACGCCGCATCCGTCGGGCATGTGACGAACGGCCCGCCCCCGGATCTCTCCGGGAACGGGCCGCTCGCTGCGGGTCAGGGCGTCACAGCATGCAGCTGACGCAGCCCTCGACCTCGGTGCCCTCGATCGCCATCTGGCGCAGGCGGATGTAGTACAGGGTCTTGATGCCCTTGCGCCAGGCGTAGATCTGCGCTCGGTTGACGTCGCGCGTGGTGGCGGTGTCCTTGAAGAACAGCGTCAGCGACAGGCCCTGGTCCACGTGCTGCGTGGCCGCGGCGTAGGTGTCGATGATCTTCTCGTAGCCGATCTCGTACGCGTCCTCGTAGTACTCGAGGTTGTCGTTGGTCATGTACGGCGCGGGGTAGTACACCCGGCCGATCTTGCCCTCCTTGCGGATCTCGATCTTGGAGACGATCGGGTGGATCGAGGAGGTGGAGTGGTTGATGTACGAGATCGAGCCCGTGGGCGGCACGGCCTGCAGGTAGGCGTTGTACATCCCGTGCTCGGCGACCTCGGCCTGCAGCTGCTTCCAGTCGTCCTGGGTGGGCAGGTGCACGTTCGAGTTCGCGAACAGCTCGCGGACCTTGTCGGTCGCCGGCTCCCACACCTGCTCGGTGTACTTCTGGAAGTACTCGCCGGTGGCGTACTTCGAGTTCTCGAAGTCGTAGAACTTCTCCTGGCGCTCCTTCGCGAGCTTCATCGACGCGAGGATCGCGTGATAGGTGACCGCGTAGAAGTACATGTTGGTGAAGTCGATGCCCTCCTCCGAGCCGTAGAACACCCGCTCCCGGGCGAGATAGCCGTGGAGGTTCATCTGGCCGAGGCCGATGGCGTGGGACTTCCGGTTGCCCTCGGCGATCGTGGGCACGGACTCGATGTCGGAGGTGTCCGAGACCGCGGTGAGGCCGCGGATCGCGGTCTCGATGGTCTGGGCGAAGTCCGGGGAGTCCATCGCCTTGGCGATGTTCAGCGAGCCGAGGTTGCACGAGATGTCCCGGCCCATCTCGTCGTACGTGAGGTCGACGTTCATGGTGGAGGGCGTGGAGACCTGCAGGATCTCGGAGCACAGGTTCGAGTGGGTCACCTTGCCGGCGATGGGGTTCGCACGGTTCACGGTGTCCTCGAACATGATGTACGGGTAGCCGGACTCGAACTGGATCTCGGCGAGGACCTGGAAGAAGTCGCGGGCCTTGATCTTCTTCTTCGAGATGCGGGGGTTGTCCACCATCTCGTGGTAGACCTCCGAGACGTTCACGTCCGCGAAGGGCTTGCCGTACTCGCGCTCCACGTCGTACGGGGAGAACAGGTACATCGGCTCGTTGTTCTTCGCGAGCTCGAAGGTGATGTCGGGGATCACGACGCCGAGGGACAGGGTCTTGATGCGGATCTTCTCGTCGGCGTTCTCGCGCTTGGTGTCCAGGAAGCGCAGGATGTCGGGGTGGTGGGCGTTGAGGTACACCGCACCGGCGCCCTGACGCGCGCCGAGCTGGTTGGCGTAGGAGAAGGAGTCCTCGAGCAGCTTCATGACGGGGATGACGCCGCTGGACTGGTTCTCGATGTGCTTGATCGGCGCACCGTACTCGCGCAGGTTGCTCAGCAGCAGCGCGACACCGCCGCCGCGCTTGGACAGCTGCAGCGCGGAGTTGATGGAGCGGCCGATGGACTCCATGTTGTCCTCGATGCGCAGCAGGAAGCACGAGACGAGCTCGCCGCGCTGGGCCTTGCCGGCGTTGAGGAAGGTGGGGGTGGCCGGCTGGAAGCGGCCGTCGAGGATCTCGTCGACGAGGTTGCGGGCGAGCTGCTCGTCGCCGCGCGCGAGGGTCAGGGCGACCATCACCACGCGGTCCTCGAAGCGCTCGAGGTACCGCTTGCCGTCGAAGGTCTTCAGCGTGTACGAGGTGTAGTACTTGAACGCGCCGAGGAAGGTGGGGAAGCGGAACTTCTTCGCGAAGGCCTGCTCGGAGAGCGACTCGATGAAGGAGAACTCGTACTGCTCGAGCACCTCCGGCTCGTAGTAGTCGTTCTCGACGAGGTAGTCCATCTTCTCGCGCAGCGAGTGGAAGAACACCGTGTTGGGGTTCACGTGCTGCAGGAAGTACTCCCGCGCGGCCTCGCGGTCCTTCTCGAACTGGATGCTGCCGTCCGGGCCGTACAGGTTCAGCATCGCGTTCAGCGCGTGGTAGTCGAGCTGCCTGTTGTGCTCGACCGGGGGCATCTCGGTCAGTGTCGCCAAAACTCTTCCAATCCGTCGTGGACCCGCGTCACATCGCGCGGAGTGCCGAACAGTTCGAACTTGTACATGTGGGGGACCTGGCACTTGGCGGAGATGATGTCCCCGGCCAAGCAGTAGGCCTCCCCGAAGTTGGTGTTCCCCGCGCTGATCACACCGCGGATGTGCCGTCGGTTGCGTTCATCGTTGAGGAACTTGATGACCTGCTTGGGCACGGCGCCCCGGCCGTTGCCCCCGCCGTAGGTCGGGACCAGCAGGACGAAGTCCTCGTCGACGACGAGGGGATCGTCCTTGGGGTAGAGCGGGATCCGATGGGCCGGCAGGCCGAGCTTCTCGACGAAGCGCTTGGTGTTGCCGGACACCGAGGAGAAGTAGACGAGACGGGTCACGCCGACGCCTCCCCGGCCTCTCAGATCGCGGCGGTGCGGCGCTGCTCGGCGCCGACGCCCGCGAGCGCCTTGATCTTGTCGGGGCGGAAGCCCGACCAGTGGTCCTCGCCCGTGATGACGACGGGCGCCTGGACGTAGCCGAGGGACTTCACCTTCGCGAGCGCGTCGGCGTCCTCGGTGATGTCGACGACGTCGTAGGCGACGCCCGCCTTGTTCAGCGCGCGCTTGGTGGCATCGCACTGCACGCAGAGGGGCTTCGAGTACACGGTGATGTCCAAGGGAAGTGCCTTTCAGGAGCGTCGCGCCAAGGCGCAGGACAGGGGCGAGAAGGAGATGTTCAGGAGGTCGGAGGACCGTGTCGCGAGGCTGTGGACTCCCGCAGGAGCCCTGTGCGCCGCGACAACGTCAACACTACACCTAGTGGTGACTCGGCGCGACGACCACAAGATGTACTGAACTACAGGAGTGTCATCCACAATGCGTTGTTGACAGCATGTGGATGGAGGGGTGCTCGCTGGGGACGGAGCGGCCGCCTCCCGTGCGAGCACCGCTGATACGTGCACAACCCGCTGTGGACGGCGCTCCGGGCGGCCGACGACGGCGGTGGACAGGCGCCGTCCGCACCGCTCCCGGAGCGGTCGGAACAGGCCTCCGAGTGAGGTGTCTCCCGGCGTGTCCCGCGCGCGCACCGGCGTGTCGCGGGCGTGGCATCGGCGTGTCCCCCGCCGTCCCCCGTCCATCCCCCGGCCGTCCCCCGTCGGGGCGCCGGATCCGGGCCGCGGACCACCGGTCCGGGGCCCGGACGCAGGGAGCCGACGTGGAGAGCCCCCGCCCTCCCCGGCAGGGGACGACGGGGGCTCTCTTCGACGGTCTGCGGACCGCCGGGGCCGACGGCGCGGCAGGGCCGACGGGACGTCTCAGCGCCGCGGGTCCTTCGCGGCGGCGGGGTCCGCGGCCGCGGGCGGTGCGTCCTCGGCCGCGCCCGGTGCGCCCTCGGCGCCGCCGGACCAGGCGTCGACGACCTCCTCGGTGCTCGGCGCCACGGGCTGCTCGAGGGTCTCGGGCGCGGACTCCGCCCCGGGCAGCTCGACCTCGACGGTCGCGGAGGGGGCGGACGCCCCGTCGGCGGGCTCCTCGTCCGTGGGTCCCGCGTTCGCGGTCGCCGACTCGGCCGACGGCTCCTCCGGCTGGGCCGACGGCTCCTCAGCCTCTGCCGTCTCCTCTGCCCCGGGCGCCTCCTCGGTCCCGGAGTCCTGCTCCGGCTCTGCCTCGAGGCTGCGGCCGTCGGCCTCCACGATGGTGGCGAGCACTTCGCGCAGCAGCGCCACCTGGCGCAGCGCCTCGGCGGCGCCGGCACGCGGCGCCTCGCCCTTCTCGACGAAGGCGTGGAAGGCCTCCCACATCAGCTCGGCCGAGCCCTTCGGCGCGGTGGTCGCGATCTCCTGGACCACGCCCGACTTCTTCTCCCGCAGCGAGACCGTCGAGCGCGCGTCGCCGTGGGAGGGCGCGGGAAGCTCCAGGCGCATGCGGCGCCGGGCGGAGAGCACCTGCAGAGTCTCGGAGTACTCGGGCGCGAAGGGGAGGTAGTGCCACACCAGGCGCACCTGTGCCCCGCTGCCGAGCTCGCCGAGCAGCTCGATCGATCCGGGGATCACCCCCTTGGGCCAGTGCCGTACCGCCACCAGCTTCTCGATCGGGCCGTAGGCCGCCTCGGTGACCGCCATCTGATGGGCGACGCCGGTGAGCAGACCCTTGACGTACAGGTCCCGGTCGCGCTGGGTGGCGCCGTCGCCGGTGCCCGCCTCGACGGCGGCCTGGAGCGCCTTGCGCCGTGCCGTGCGCTGCTCCGTGGGCAGGTCGTAGGAGGAGGTGGTGACGTGGGCCTGGCCGAACAGAGGCTGGCTCGCGGGCATGAGGACCTCGTGATCCACCATCCGCAGATCCTTGGTCGCGATGTGCTCGGACATCCGGGTCACGGAGTCGTCGTACTGCTGGGGATGGGCCAGCATCACCAGGCGCCGTCCCGCGATCCGCTCGAACTCGGCGACCTTCGCGATCTCCTCCTCGGAATAGCCCAGCGGCGGCTCGACCATCACCGGGATGCCGCGGCGCACGATCGCGAGCAGGTCGTCGACATGGAGGCCGTCGGTCGACAGCAGCACGCCGTCCACGGAGAGGGTCCGGGCGCGCACCGCGGCGACGAGATCCGCGACGGTCTCGTAGCGGCGCTCCTCCTCGATGCCCCACACCTCGGAGGCCTCGCGGCGCCGACGGGGCGAGTGGTCCACCAGCGCGGCCACGCTGAACCGATCCCAGCGCCGGCGCAGCACGGGCAGGTGCACGGCCTGTGCCATGGTTCCGGCGCCGATCACGGCGACGTTCAGGAT
Source organism: Brachybacterium atlanticum (assembly GCF_025669985.1). Classification (NCBI taxonomy): domain Bacteria; kingdom Bacillati; phylum Actinomycetota; class Actinomycetes; order Micrococcales; family Dermabacteraceae; genus Brachybacterium; species Brachybacterium atlanticum. Next base: position 80,972 of record NZ_JAKJJW010000012.1, read on the forward strand.
CTTCGGCATCGACAGGCTCCTCGAGGGGCTCGGCAGTCAGGGGCGGCTGCTCCGTCGGGCCGACGGGCGCCGGGCCGTCTCCGGCATCGCACCAGGACCGGGCGCGATCGCACGCCTGTTCTACCACACGGGCAGGGACGACGATCACAGGGACGCTGCTCCGTCGCACCCGCCCGCGGCGCTATCGTGGGGCGCTGATCGAACCCTGAGGAGGACCAGTGGTCGGACGCTTCTACACCGGTGCGCGGGGATTCGTGCGCCCGATCGTGAGGCTGCTGTGGAACCCGCGGGTCAGCGGTCTGGAGAACGTGCCGCACGAGGGCGGCTTCGTGATCGCCTCGAACCACCTCGCCAACATCGACAGCTTCATGATCCCGGTGGTCCTGCCTCGAGCGATCCGCTTCGTGGCCAAGGAGTCGCTGTGGACGCAGAAGGGCCCGCACGGCGCGGTGCTGCGCTGGTTCTTCGACGCCGTCGGCGCGGTGCCGGTGGACCGCGAGGCGCTCTCCTCCGGCAAGGGCGCGCTGCAGGCCGGGCTCGACGTGCTGCGCAACGGGGAGGGCTTCGCCGTCTACCCCGAGGGGCACCGCTCCAAGGACGGGCTGCTGCACCCGGGCAAGCAGGGCGCGGCCTGGCTCGCGCTCGAGTCGGGCTGCCCCGTGATCCCGGTCGGGGTCAAGGGCACCCAGCACATGTTCTCCTCCCTGATCCCCCGCCGCGGTGAGATGACGATCCGGGTGGGCACCCCGATCACCCTCGAGGAGATCGACCCCTCCGCCTCCAAGGGGGCGCGCCGACGCCACCTGACCGCCCGGATCATGGATGAGATCCAGGCGCTGTCCGGTCAGCGCCGGGCCGACGGTCCCTCGGCACGGTCCCGGGACCAGTAGGATCGCACCAGGCCGCACACCGAGGTCGCGGCCGTCGCCCGAGAGCACCCCAGCCAGGAGAGCAGATGGCCGTCGTCGTCGGATTCATCCCCACCGAGGTGGGATTCAAGGCGCTGGCCGCGGCACGCGAGGAGGCCGAGCAGCGCGGCGGGCCGCTGGTGGTGGTCAACGTGCTGCGCGCGGGCGTCGAGGAGGACCCCCGCCACGCCGACGAGCAGCAGCTCGAGATCGCCCGTGACGAGCTCCGCCGCACCACCGTGCGCGTCGCCTTCCGCCAGGAGACCACGGAGGACGACATCGCCGACGTCCTGCTGCAGGTGGTCGAGGAGGAGAGGGCCGAGCTGCTCGTGCTCGGCGTGCGCCGCCAGAACGACCTCGCCCGCCACCTGCTGGGCCTGACCGTGCAGAAGCTCCTGCTCTCCTCCCCCAGCGACGTGCTCGTCGTCTGATCCCTCCCCCGGACGCCGACGCGGCCCAACCCCCGCAGGGGACGGGCCGCGTCGGCGTCAGGGGTCGCCCCGCGGACGGCCCTGGAGGCCGGACCCTCAGGCGTCCTTGGGGTCGCCGCCCGGCTGGTCATCGCCCTGGTCGGCCATGACTGCCTGCACGATGCGCTCACCGATCGCCTGGTCCACGTTCTTCCAGTACTGGAAGGCCTTGGACAGCACCGGCTCCTCGACGGTGCTCAGCGCACCGGAGACCGTCTCGACCAGCCCCTCACGCTGAGCGTCGTCGAAGACCTCTCGCACGAGGATGCCGGGCTGGACGAAGTCCCCGTCCTCGGCGTGGAGGGTGTAGGCCGCGCGGACCATCTCGCCGTCGGACTCCCAGCCGTTCTCGACCGGACCCTGGGCGTCCTGGTAGCCGCGACCGTAGGAGTTCGGGGCGTAGACCGGCGCATCGCCGGAGTGCAGGAACTCCATGTGCCCCTCCTTGTCGTAGGAGTTGGTGGGCACGACCGGCTGGTTGACCGGCAGCTGGTTGAAGTTGGTCCCGATGCGGTGGCGCTGGGCGTCCGGGTAGGAGAACGAGCGCCCCAGCAGCATCTTGTCCGGGGACAGCCCGATGCCGGGCACGGTGTTCGAGGGGCTGAAGGCGGCCTGCTCGATCTGCGCGAAGTGGTTCCGGGGGTTCTTGTTCAGCGTGATCCGGCCGACCTTGATCAGCGGGTAGTCCTGGTGGGGGACCGTCTTGGTGAGGTCGAAGATGTTGAAGCGGTAGGTCTTCGCGTCCTCGTACGGGATCACCTGGACGGAGACGGTCCAGCTCGGAAAGTCGCCGTTCTCGATCGACTCGAACAGGTCGCGGCGGTGGTAGTCGCCGTCCACGCCCGCGAGACGGTCCGCCTCCTCGTTCGAGAGGAACTCCATGCCCTGATCGGTGTGGAAGTGGTACTTGACCCAGAACTTCTCGCCGGAGGCGTTGATCCACATGTAGGTGTGGGAGCCGTAGCCGTTCATGTGCCGCCACGACTTCGGCAGGCCGCGCTCGCCCATGAGGTAGGTGACCTGATGGGCGCTCTCGGGGGAGTTGGTCCAGAAGTCCCACTGCATGGTGTTGTCGCGCAGGCCGGAGTCCGGGGTGCGCTTCTGGGAGTGGATGAAGTCGGGGAACTTCATCGGGTCGCGCAGGAAGAAGATCGGCGTGTTGTTGCCGACCAGGTCGTAGTTGCCCTGCTGGGTGTAGAACTTCAGCGCGAAGCCGCGCACGTCGCGCCAGGTGTCGGGCGAGCCGAGCTCGCCGGCGACGGTCGAGAAGCGCAGCAGCAGCGGGGTCTTCCGACCCGGCTGGAACAGGTCCGCCTTGGTGTACTGCGAGACGTCCTCGGTCACCTCGAGCTCGCCGAAGGCGCCGGAGCCCTTCGCGTGGGGGCTGCGTTCCGGGACGCGCTCGCGATCGAAGCGGGCGAGCTTCTCGACCAGGGCGACGTCGTGGAGCAGCAGCGGGCCGTCGGCGCCGACGCTCAGCGAGTGCGCATCGGACTCGCGGGGGGCGCCGGACTCGGTGGTCGACGGGATCGTCGAGTCGTGATGGGCCGTGGGATCCAGGTGGGTCATGGAGTTCTCCTCGGGGTGGTTTTTCTGACAGGTCGTGACGAAACGTTCTGACAGTCGTGGGCGGTCAAGGACCCTGATCCGGCCGGAGCCGGGTCAGGGGGTTCAGGGGGTAGCGGCCTCGCGCTCGCGGCAGTCGCTGCAGGTCCCGCGATAGACGACATCGGCCATCTCGATCGAGAAGCCGTGGTCCTCGTGCGGGATCAGGCAGGGCGCGGCGCCGACGGCGCAGGGGACGTCCTCGAGACGTCCGCAGCTGCGGCACACCAGGTGGTGGTGGTTGTCGTGGCGGTGCATCTCGTAGCGCATGGAGCGCCCGCCGACGGAGACGCGTCGCAGCAGCTCGGCGTCGGAGAGGGCGTTGAGCACGTCGTAGACGGCCTGACGTGAGACCGTGCCGAGGTCCTCGCGCACGGCCTGGGCGATCGCCTCCGCATCGGAGTGCGGGTGGGCCTCGACCGCGGCCAGGGCCGCGAGCCGCGGAGCGGTCACGCGCAGGCCGACGCTCCGCAGGGCGGAGGTGTGGTCGGTGGTCGTCATGATCCCCACCCTAGCCCGCTTACTGGACAATCTCAAGAAAACGAGCGGGGCGTCCACGCCGGCTCCTCCCCCGCCGACGAGAACAGGCCCGGCCCCTCGAAGGGGGCCGGACCCGTGATCCGGAGCCGCCTGCCGGAATCGAACCGGCGACCTATTCATTACGAGTGGTAGGCTGCCATGCTTTGAAAAACCTCCCCTCGCGACATCCGGAAGGTCCACGACGCGGTGTCCGCGAAGCGCGCCCAGTCGACCGCAATCCGTGTCCACGCCACCCTCATGGGCGCACTGAAGGCGGCGTCACTCGAGGGGCACACGATCCCTGCCCGGATCTTCCATGTGCCCCCGCCGGCGAAGGGGCAGAGCGACCGAACCGAGGTGTCCGTTGCAGACGCCATCGCACTACTGAAGGCCGCCGAGACGGACCCGCGCCGCTCCCGCTGGGTCGCCGCCCTCATGCAGGGCGTGCGGCAGGGCGAGTGCCTCGGTCTCACGTGGGAGCACATCGACCTCGAGCGCGGGCTCCTCGACATCTCGTGGCAACTTCAGCCCCTCCCCTACGCTCACGGCTGCCTCGACGACGCCGGGAAGGCGACGTGTGGGAAGAAGCGTGCGGGATCCTGCACGGAGCGGTACTTCTCGGTGCCCGTCGGCTTCGAGCACGAGCAGGTGCACCTCCGATGGCATCTCGTCCGCCGGAAGACCGCGAGCGGCCAGCGGACGATCCCCCTGCTGCCGTGGATGGTCGCTGCGCTGACGGAGTGGAGGGACCGCGAGGTCGCCCCGACTCGCGGCTGGTGTGGCCCGCGCTCGATGGGACACCTGTGCAGCCGAAGGACGACGTGCTCTCCTGGGAAGCACTGCAGGAGAAGGCGGGCGTGCGACACCCTGACGGCCGCTAATACCACCTGCACGAGTGCCGCCACGCGACGGCGACGATCCTCATGGCCCTCGGTGTGGGCACTCAGGTGATCATCGCGATCATGGGCCACGCCTCGATCCTGCCGACGCGCGGCTACCAGCGCGCCGACCTCGAGATGATGCGGGCTGCGCTCGCCGGAGTGGCGGAGCGCCTACAGCTCACCGCCTGAGCTCAGCCGCCACTCTCTTCCCAGGTGCCCTCGGGGGGCACTGCGGCACCGCGATCCCAGGTGTACATCGAGAAGTCCTCGACGTAGAGGCTCCGCTCGCGTTCGGGATACTCGGCCCCGTCCACGGCCTTCCAGGAAGCCACAGAGAGCCGCCAGATCCGGTCGCCCCCCTCTGCCGCATCACGAGCAGCAATCGCGATGTCGGTCGCTACGACTCGATGGTGTTCGGCGCTTAAACCGGCGCTGCAGACCTCCACCCGGACCCAAGTCAAGGACGGATCGACGTCGCTGTCCGGTCGATTCTCAGTGACAGCGGTGACCACCGCTCCATCGGGCAACTCGGTCCCCATGATGTCCTCGCCGAGCGCTGTGTCAGCGGGCGTTACTTCGCATCCGGGAATCGCTGGCGAAGGTGCCTCCGCGGACGTCGCCGGGGGTGCGGAACTCTCCGGCACCTCGCTAGGCGACGACGCAGCGCTGGTCCCTTCAGCAGGCTCAGGGGTCGCCTCCGCCGTCTCCTCAGGCTCACTCGCCGCCGTCGTCACTTCGGGGGCAGAGGACGATGCCGTAGAAGTCTCCTCGGGGACTCCACGGCCGAGAGTGCCGTTCGCTGCGGACACGATCACCCAACGATCATCAGGAGCACGACGAGCGCCGCGCAGCCGCCACCGGCGACCACGGCGACGAGACGGAAGCCCTTCAGCCTGTTCGGCGTGGGTGTGGACACGTTGCTCCTTGGTGAGAGTGGGGAGCGCCTGAACGCTCTCACGAGCCGATCGCGCAGAGCCCCCGTCGAGCCAGCGAAGTGCCGACCGGACGGGGGCTCGAGCTACGCGAGCAGAGACGATCAGCCCTCCAGGTTGTCGATGGCGTACTGTGCCTGCTCCTCCGTGAACTGCCCACCGTACTCAGAGGTGAGCTGATCCCGGATAGCCTCCTTCGACATCGACAAGGTGTCGCGGTAGGACTCCGCGGCCTCGAGCGCCTCAGCGTTCCAGTCCGCGTCAACGTTGTCCACCGCGTACTGAGCGGCATCCTCAGGGAACTGGCCGCCGTACTCGGAGGTCAGCTGGTCGTACAGACCCTTCTCCGAGAACGGCATGATGTCGATGTAGTTCTGGGCCTGGTTCAGTGCCGCCTCTCCCTCATCCGGGATGTCGGATGCCGGCTCCTCGGCCTCCTCGGGGGCTTCCTCTGTCGCCTCCTCCGCAGGGGTCGTCTCCTCAGGGGCAGCCTCAGGCTCCGTTGTGGCCTCCTCCGCCGCCTCGGACGTCTCCTCCATGCTCGTTTCGGGAGCGCTTGTCGGATCATCAGCCTCGCCACCCCCGCCCACACCGGCGGCGATGACGATAATCAGGATGATGACGAAGATGAGCCCACATCCGCCGCAACCCAGTGCGATCCACTTGGCCGGCCGCTTCTTCTTCTGCGGGACGGGGGCCGGCGCGCCCCCGTACTGCGGCTGAGGCGGAAGGTTCGCGGAAGAGGGGGTGCCCTGCGGGTCGGGCGCGGGAGGCATAGACATAGTTGGTCCTTGAGGTCAAGCCGAAGGTGGCTACTCGCAGGTTAAGGTCAGCGCTCTCCCAGAGGAGCCGCTGTGGCCAAACCGTGATCGGCAGAGTGTCCTAGTCACGAAGATCTACGATCAAACGCGCGATCAACAGGATCTCGATGGGGCGCAGGATGTCGAGGCGCGCGCGGGCGATGCGCGGCGTCACCCATAGCTCGTCGGCAACTTCATCGAGATCGTCGGACCAGATGATCGCCTGCGTGAGGGCTTCGAGGGTGTCGAGCCGACCGGCAGCGATACGGTTGGTCCGAACCTCCGCCGGGTCTCCCCGCGCGGCTCGCCGCGCTCTAAGTGGACGATCTCGTGGGCGATCGCGTAGCGCTTCTCGACCTGCAGGATCGTGGGATCCATCCACACCGTTGCACCATCGGTCAGCGCACGGAAGTCATCGGCGAGCGGCGTGAAGGAGAGGCTGACGTGCCCCCACTCGTCTCTGAATCGTCGCCACGGATGATGCATGCCGACGATGATGCGGGAGTGGGGTGACATGTGTAGCGCACGGGGCAGAAGAGAGCCCCACCTCATGATCGAGGTGGGGCTCTCTTCGCGTCAGCGGCTCCGTCTGCGTCGACGCCGCTTCTTCTCTGGCTTCTCGGGGTCCTTCGGTCCACGAGCTTCCAGTATGAAGTTGTCAGCCAGTTCGAGGAACCGGGCATCTCGCTCCGTGTAGACCCGAAGCCGAGCGCCCTCTCGCGAATCCATCTTCACGTCGTAGCTTCCGTCGTGGTTGCGGCTGACGTGGTAACTGCTAGAAACGGTGTGCGCAGTCATGCGGACCTCCGTCGGTGGGTGTGAGGCCTCAACCTATCTGATGTTCCTGTGCAACACGCCGATGAGCGAAGAGAGGAGCCTCGCGCCGCCGGCGCGGCCGGCGTCTTCAGCAAGTTCCTGCTCCGGCTCTATCTCGCCCCGCCCGTCCGCCGCTGCGACGATCTCGTCAATCAGGACGTCGACCACTTCGGCGAGCATCTCCTTGTCTTCCTCGGTCGCGAGGGGGTCGTTGAGCTCTGCGGTGAGCAGCTCCATACCCGCGTTCCGACCCACCTCCTTCTCGTCTCGCGAGGCGAAGGTAAGCGCGAACTCGACTCGCCGCCACCACTCGGACTTGGCGTCGGCCGCGCGGCGCTGCTCCAGCGAGCTGCGCGCGATCCATGCGGCGAACAAGCCAACGAGGGCCATGCCGAAGGGAGCGAACGCTCCCACGATGTCAACCCACAGCGGAGCGCCAGCGAAGTCGCCTCCTCCGTCACTCATGCAATGTGATCCGTTCCCGAGTCCTGGGACTCCTCGCCAGCGGCGTCCGTCTCACGCTTCATCGCCTTGCCCTTCGACGGGCCCCGCATCGCCGCAAGCCCGTAGGGGTCGGCCGGCAGCGGGATGCGGGGGGTGTTGACTTCCTCCTGCTCTGGCGAGACATGCGAGGGTGTCGCCGCAGCCTCGGCGAGAATCGTGACGACGCGCGCGATGGGAGTAGCTCGCTCTTCGCTCGGGATCGCCTGGATCAGGAGCCCGATGAGAGCGAGCAACTGAGTGGTGGATTCATCGAACTCGGGCTGCTCGTCGACGGCGACCCCAAGCGCCGCGGCGAGGCGAGGGAGGACCGCGGCCTGACCGCCCGTTCGGCCGGACTCAAGGCCGGCTGGAAGCCGCCCGGTCCCGTGGGGTCGGTCTCCGAACCCTCGAGGTAGGCGTACATCAGGTTGTCACCATCCCAGGTCACGTCGATCCCGATTTCGCCGGTGGCCTTCACCCTCATTTTGGTCCAGTACAACTCAGCCATGAGCGCTCCTAGGTGATCGGTGAGCCCGAATGCTATCGGCTCGGAGCTATGCGGGATCGCTGTTCCCGAGATCTTGTGACTCCTCGCCGATCTCGCTCTCGAGGCGGGCCTCGAGCGCCGACCGGATGCTGAAGTAGTAGCGGTCGCCGTTGGGCGCGTCGACGTGCTCGAGCCGCTCCTCGTCGGGCGTCAGCATTCCCCGCTCGATCGCGGCATCGACTCGCCGGTCGATGTCCCGCTCCACGTCCCTGAGCCACTGCTGCGTGTCCATGCGGCGAGCGTCGCGCACGGCCCCGACAGGCGACACGGCCACACTGCCGACCCAAATGAGCACACGACGATCACAATCGAGCCCCGCAGCGAGTACGGTACGGGGTCGAGTGCTGGCCTGACCTGCGGAGCCGCCTAGGAGAATCGAACTCCTGACCTATTCATTACGAGTGAATCGCTCTACCGACTGAGCTAAGGCGGCGTCGCCGCGCACGCGCGGCGGACCGGTCCACTGTACGTGACCTGGCTGGCCAGGCGCAAAGCGTCCCGGCGCGATCCGTGTCACGCTCGTCGGCACGGCCGGTCCGCGGCGGAGCGCCGAGCCGTCGACCGCCGCGCGCGCTTCAGCAGCGCAGCCCGTCCTCGGGGACGGTGCCCTCGAGGAGATAGGCGTCGACCTGCTCCTCGATGCACCCGCCCGAGCGGCCGTAGGCGGTGTGACCCTCCCCCTCGTAGGTCAGCAGCGTCGCATCGTCGAGCTGGGAGGCGAGCTGCTCCGACCAGGCGTAGGGGGTGGCGGGATCGCCGGTGGTGCCGACGACCAGGATCGGGCCGGCGCCCTCGGCGGTGATCGGCGCGGGCTCGCGCACGGGCTCCTCGGGCCACTGGGCGCAGCCGTCCCCGCCGAGCATCGGGCCGAAGGTCGGGAACTCCTCGGCGAGGCGCTCGGTCTCCTGCTCGACCCGCTGCTCGTCGGCGACCCCGGGGTGGTCCAGGCAGTTCACGGCCGTGATGGCGAAGGCGGCGTTGGTGCGGTAGGTCCCGTCGTAGCGGCGCTCGGAGGAGAGGTCCGCGATGTACAGCAGCTGGGAGCCGTCGCCGTTCATCGCGGCGGCGAGCGCCTCGCGCCCGTACTCCCACTGCGCGTCGTCGTACAGCAGCGTCAGCACCGCGGAGCGGGCGAGGGCCCCGGTCAGCGGCCGCTCGGGGTCGCCGGTGTCCAGCGGGGTCTCGTCCACGCTCTCGAAGAAGCTCAGCAGCTGCTCCTTCGCCTCGGCCTCGTCGCCGCGGAAGGGGCAGGAGTCGCCGGCCTCGAGGCAGCGGGCCAGGAACACCTCGGTCGCGTGCTCGAAGCCCTCGGCCTGGCCGGCGGAGAACTCGTCCATGGACATGTCGGGGTCGATCGCACCGTCCAGGACGAAGCGACCCACCCGCTCGGGGTGCAGCTCGGCGTAGCTCGCGCCGAGATAGGTGCCGTAGGAGTAGCCGAGATAGTCGAGCTCCTCGTCGCCGAGCGCCGCGCGCAGCACGTCCATGTCGCGGGCCGCGGAGTAGCTGTCGAGATAGGGCAGGACGTCGCCGGAGTTCGCCTCGCAGGCCTCGGCCACGCGCGCACCCCACTCCTCGGCGAGCGCGCTCGCATCCTCCGCGGCGGGGTCCCCGGTCGCGGCGAGGTACTCGTCGGTCTCCGCGTCGTCGAGGCACTCGATCCCCTCCGAGCGGTTCACGCCGCGGGGGTCGAAGCCGATGACGTCATAGCTCGCGCGCACCTCGGGGGAGATCAGGATCTCCGCCGACGGCAGGAAGTTCACGCCCGAGCCGCCGGGGCCGCCCGGGTTGGTCACCAGCGAGCCCTTCGACTCGCCGTCGGCGGCGAGGCGGCCGACGGCGATCTCGATGTCCCCGGCCTCGGGGTCATTCCAGACCAGCGGCACCGTGATCGTCCCGCACTCGGCGCCCTCGGCGTCCACGTCCTCGCAGGGGCCCCACTCGATCTGCTGCGAGTAGTAGGCCTCGTAGGCGGGGTCCTCGGCCGGGTCCGTCGGCAGGTCGACCGCCGCGGAGGTCCCGGTCTCCTCCAGCGCCGGGCCCTCGTCGGCGGAGTCCTCGCCCGCGCCGCCGGCGTCGCTCGCCTCGCTGCCGGCCGGGGAGTCCTCCTCGGGAGCGGCTCCCTCCGTGCACCCCGCCAGGAGCATCGTCGCGACGGCCGCCGCGGCGGCGAGGCGGGCGAGGGGGCGTCGAGTGTCGCGGAGGGGCGTCATGCGGGGTCCTTGTCCATGGGGGGAAGCATCCGTGGGGCCCGGCCATCCTAGGACGCTTCCCCGCCGATCTCCCGACGTCGGGGCCCCGTCATCGTCCGCAGGGCGTCCGGCCCCGGCGGAGCGTCCTCCCTCAGCCGATCTCGCGGTGGCGCCACCTCTGCGTCCCGAGCGCGGCGGGGAGGAGGACCAGCAGGACCAGCGGCAGCAGCTCGAACGCGCCGGCCTCCCCGTCCGCCAGGGCGAGCGAGGCGCCGGAGAGGTCCACCGCGGCGATGACGTCCGCCAGGGTCTGCGAGCCGAAGGCCATGGCCAGGTTCGAGGCGGTCCCGATGACGAAGGGGATGCCGATCGCGGCGACCAGGCCCAGCACGGTGGACTGCAGCAGCATGCCCATCGCGAGGGAGAACAGGAAGGTCGCACCGAGGTTCGCGAGCTGCGTGGTCAGCACCCCCTCGATGCTCGAGAGCAGCGCGCCCTCGCCGATCAGCTCCCCGCCGATCCAGGTGCTCGCGGCGGCCAGGCCGATGCTCACCGCCGCCAGCGCGACGAACACCACCAGCGCCGCGATCGCCTTGGAGGCCAGGACGGCGAGGCGTCCGGGGCGCTGCAGGAGGGTGATCTGGATCGAGCCGTCGGACCACTCCCCCGCCGTGATCCACACGGTCAGCGCGGGGATGATCAGGGTCAGCGGCAGCGAGATCACGAAGAAGGTCGTCTCGAGATCGGCGGTGCGGTCGGGGACGAGCGCGGGCTGGATCAGGCCGCCGAGCGCGGCGAAGCCGGCCACGGCGAGCAGGGACAGGGTCAGCAGGATCTTCGCGCCTCGGGTGTCGAGGAAGGCGCGCAGGTCGATGTCGGGTCGCACGGGGGTCTCCTGGCGGTCGGAGGGCGGAGGTCAGAGGGCGGGGGCGGGTGCGTCGGCGGAGGGCTCCTCGTGCCCGGTCAGCGCGAAGAACACCTCCTCCAGGCCGGTGCCGGCGCCCGCTCCGAGGGCGGTGAGCACGAGCTGCTCGCGCAGGGCGAGGCGGCCCATGTCCTCGGGGGCGAGGCTGACGGCGAGCTCGCCGCCGGCGCGCAGCTCGAAGGCGATGCCGTGGGCGTCCAGGGCGCGGCGCAGCGCCGCCTGGTCCAGCGCGGCGACGCGGGTGCCGGTCACGGCGGTGAGCTCCTCGAGAGGGCCCTCGCGCACCAGGCGCCCCTCGGAGATCACCACCAGCCGGTCCACGGTCGCCTCGACCTCGCGCAGCTGGTGGCTGGAGAGGAGCACGGTGCCGCCGGCGTCGGCGAAGGAGCGCAGCAGGCGGCGCATCCAGCGGATCCCCTCGGGGTCCAGGCCGTTGGCGGGCTCATCGAGCACGAGCACCGAGGGGTCGCCCATGAGCGCGACGCCGATCCCGAGCCGCTGGCGCATGCCGTAGGAGTAGCCGCCCACGCGCTTGGTCGCGGCCTGCTCGAGGCCGACGGTCTCGAGCACCTCCTCGGCGCGGTCGCGGGGCATCCCGAGGGTGCGGGCGGTCAGGCGCAGGGTCTCGATCCCGGTGCGGCCGCCGTGGAGGGCGCGCGCATCGAGCATCACGCCGACGGTGCGGGCGGGATGCTCCAGCGCGCGGTAGCGGCGGCCGCCGATCAGGGCCATGCCGTCGTCGGCCTCGGCGAGACCGGTGAGGATCCGCAGGGTGGTGGACTTCCCCGCCCCGTTGGGGCCGAGGAAGCCGGTGACCGTGCCGGGGCTGCAGGAGAAGGAGAGGGCGTCGACGGCGGCGCGCGCGCCGTAGCGCTTGCTCAGCGCACGCACCTCGAGGGTCGGGGAGGTGGCGGTGGTGGAGGTCATGGCTCCACGCTCCTCCCCCGCCGCGGCGCGGCGACAGCGACCACGGGTCCGTGCGCGGGCGACGAACGTCGGCTCCTGGGCGGTCCCCGTCCGACGATGGTCGCCGACCCCGTCCCGTACGGCGGCGCGGCATGTGCGCGCCGCTACAGTGACCGGGTGGACCACCCAGGAGCGCCCGCTCGTCGTCGCTGGCAGGAAGGGCTGATCGTCGTCGCCGTCGCCGCGGAGGCGTCGGCGACGGCGCTGCTCGCCACCTCCGCGATCGACCGCTGGCAGGGCGTCCTCGCGCTGCTGCTGGGCATCGCGCTGCTCGCCCGCCACCGGCACTGGCCGTGGCTGCTGCCCCTGGTGCAGATCGCCAATGCCTTCTCGGGCTCGATCACCGTGCTGATCATCGCCACGTACACCTTCTCCACCCGGTGCCCGAACCGCGCGCTGACGCTGCTGTTCGCGCTGCTGGCGGCGGGCACCGCCACGCTCACCCCGCTGCTGCTGATGGGCGACCAGCCCGAGGCGGCGCTGATGACGATCGTGCTGACCACGCTGGTCGTGGCGGCGTCGACCTCGATCGGCCTCTACACGGCGGTGCGGCGCGCGCTGCTCGCGGAGCTGCGGGAGCGGGCCGAGCAGGCCGAGTCCGGGCGGGCTGCGGCCGAGGAGCAGGCCCGTCGCGCCGAGCGCACCCGGATCGCCCGCGAGATGCACGACATCGTCGCGCACAAGATCTCGCTGGTCGCCCTGCAGGCCGGGGCGCTCGAGGTGAACCCCGACATGGGCCGCGAGCAGGTCCAGCAGTCCGCCTCCCTGATCCGCGGCACCGCGACCACGGCGCTGTCCGAGCTGCGGGAGGTGCTGGGAGTGCTGCGCGGGGACGAGGAACAGGCGCCGCTGGCCCCGCAGCCCACCTGGGAGGACGTGCGGCGCCTGGTGACCACCTCGCAGGAGGCGGGGGTGTCGGTGGACCTGTTCGACTTCATCGACGACCCGGTCCCCGACCCCCTGGCACGCACCGCCTTCCGCGTGGTCCAGGAGGGCCTGACCAACATCCACAAGCACGCCGTGCACACCCGGGCCCGGGTGGCGCTGATCGGCGAGCCCGGCACCGACCTCGTGATCGAGGTCAGTAATGTGCTCCCCAAGGGGTTCACGACGGATCTGCCGGGGGCCAGGATGGGCCTGTCCGGCATCGAGACGCGGGTGACCCATGCGGGCGGGTCCATCACCTCGGGCCCGACCGACGACGGACGATTCGAAGTGAGGGCGGTGATCCCGTGGCCGACGGCGACGTGACGCGCGTGGGACTGATCGACGACGACTCCCTGGTCCGGGCCGGGCTCGCGATGATCCTCGGCGCCGATCCGGGGATCGAGGTGGTGGGTCAGGGGGCCGACGGCTCCGAGGCGGTGCCGCTGGTGCAGAAGCACCGGCCCGACGTGCTGCTGATGGACGTGCGCATGCCCACCCTCGACGGGATCGCGGCGACGAAGGCGGTCACCGCGCTGACCGGCGCGCCGAAGATCATCATGCTGACCACCTTCGACATGGACGAGTACGTCTTCCAGGCGCTCGAGGCCGGCGCCAGCGGGTTCCTGCTCAAGGACACCCCGCCGCAGGACCTCGCCCGGGCCGTGCACGTGGTCGCCGGCGGCGAGGCGATGCTCTCCCCCACCGTGACCCGCCGGATGCTCTCCCACTTCTCCGACGCGAACCCGGGCTCCCGGCAGGAGCGCCACCCGGGCCTCGACCAGCTCACCGAGCGCGAGACCGAGGTGCTCGGCGCCGTCGGGGCGGGGCTGTCCAACGCCCAGATCGGGATGCGGCTGTTCATGAGCGAGGCGACGGTGAAGGCGCACGTCTCGAAGATCTTCGCGAAGCTCGACTGCACCAACCGCGTGCAGATCGCGATCATCGCCCACGAGGCCGGGCTGACGGACCTCGACGCCGACCATCTCTGAGGGGCGGGGCGGGGCCTACCCCCAGCTCGCTCGGCTGATTCCCTACCGGCTCGTCCCTCGCCAGCACGTCGATCAGGCTGCTCCCCACCGCGCTGATTCCCTACCGGCTCGTCCCTCGCCAGCACGTCGATCAGGCTCTCCCCACTGCGCTGATCTCCTACCGGCTCGTCCCTCGCCAGTACGTCGATCAGCCCCAGCCCAGCTCGTGGAGGCGCTCGTCGCTGATGCCGAAGAGATGGCCGAGCTCGTGCAGCACGGTCACCGCGATCTCGCGGACCAGGTGCTCGCGGGAGCGGGCGTGGCGCTGCAGCGGTCCGCGGAAGACGAAGATCCGGTCCGGCTGGCGGAAGCCGTCGAACACGGAGCGCCGATCCAGCGGCACCCCCTCGTACAGGCCCAGCAGCTCGGCACCGCGGGACTGCTCGGGCGTCGGCTCCTCCTCGATGAGGATCGCGACGTTCGCCTCCGCGATCGCGCGGGCGACCTCGTCCGGCAGCGAGTCCAGGGCGTCGTCGACCGCCTCCTCGAACTCCTCACGGCTGATGCGGATCATGCCGCCATCGAACCACGACCGCCTGCGCTGCGGGGGCGGTGCGGCGGCGCAGCGGTGTCGGATAGGACGCACCTCGCCCGAACTCGCGAGCGTCGACGCCGGGGCCGCAGGTATGCTCTGGTCGGGCGGTTCCGACCGCCCAGGGCCCCCATCGTCTAGAGGCCCAGGACACCGGCCTTTCACGCCGGCGACACGGGTTCGAATCCCGTTGGGGGTACTGCTCCGCCGAGGTGCGAGGCGGCTCACAGCGATATCGGTCGTGAGAGCCGAAAACCTCCGGTAGAGTTATCCGAGTCGGAAGGCGAGAAGCCGGAAAACACGAGAGGCCCTGTAGCTCAGTTGGTTAGAGTGCCGCCCTGTCACGGCGGAGGTCGCCGGTTCAAGCCCGGTCAGGGTCGCCCCTCGAGAAGGCCCCGGAGCATCGCTCCGGGGCCTTCTTCGTGCTCGCCAGCGGATCTGCGTACGCTCGAGGCATGAGCACCGACCTGCAGAACCGCCGGATCCGCCTCGCCTCCCGCCCGCACGGCGAGCCGGTCCCCTCCGACTTCCTCCACGACACCGCACCCGTCCCCTCCCCCGGTCCGGGCGAGGCGCTGCTGCGCACCCTGCACATCTCCCTGGATCCGTACGTGCGCGGCCGGATGAACGATGCGAAGTCCTACGCCGCCCCGATGGAGGTCGGCGACGTGATCGTCGGCGGCACCGTCTCGGAGGTCGTCGAGTCCGCCGACGACTCCCTCGCCCCGGGCGACGTGGTCCTCGGCTACGGCGGCTGGCAGGAGTACAGCGTCGAGGAGGTCGCCGGGCTGCGCCGCCTCGACCCCGCGGCCGCGCCGGTCACCACCGCCCTCGGCGTACTCGGGATGCCCGGCTTCACCGCCTATGCGGGTCTCACCGCGATCGGGAAGGTGCAGCCCGGGGAGACCCTCGCCGTCGCCGCGGCGGCCGGTCCCGTCGGCTCCGCGGTCGCGCAGATCGCCCGCCTGCGCGGTGCCCGCACGATCGCGATCGCCGGCGGCGAGCGGAAGATCGCGCTGCTCGAGGAGCTCGGCGTCGACGCGGCGCTCGACCACCGCGCCCCGGACCTGCCGGGCCGGCTCGCCGCGGCGGCGCCGGACGGCATCGACGTGTACTTCGAGAACGTGGGCGGGGCGGTGTGGGACGCAGTGCTGCCGCTGCTGAACGAGTTCGCGCGCGTGCCCGTGTGCGGGCTCGCCGCGAACTACAACGCCACTTCCCTGCCCGAGGGGCCCGACCGCAGCGGCGCCCTGATGGGCCAGGTGCTGGCCAAAAGCCTCACCCTGCGCGGCTTCATCCAGCGCGAGTTCGCGCCGACGATGTTCGAGGACTTCCAGCGCGAGATGGGCGCCTGGGTCACCGCCGGCGAGGTGCGCTATCGCGAGGACGTCACCGTCGGGCTGGACAGGGCGCCGGAGGCCTTCGTCGGGATGCTGCGCGGCGACAACCTCGGCAAGGCGCTGATCACGCTGTCCTGACTCGCACGCCCGACCCGCCCCGGGGTGCCGGGCGGGCCGCGGTGGAGGCGGAGCGGCTTCGGCTGCGGAGCGGCTCGGGCCTGCGCACCTCGGGCCCAGGCCCTCTGCCGTGGTCTGCCTCTCACCGGGGCGGATCCGGTGCGCACCACCGCGCAAGGGCTGTTACGCTTGTCCTCGGTCGTCACAACGACCACGGCTCTGTAGCTCAGTTGGTAGAGCGTTCGACTGAAAATCGAAAGGTCACCGGATCGACGCCGGTCGGAGCCACCACCACGAAGCCCCCTGGTCCGCCAGGGGGCTTCGTCGTTCCCGAGCACGGTGCGATTGGTCAAGTGATGGCGTATGGCGTACCTCTATGCCCATATAGGCATAGCGGTCGCCGTGACGCCGGCGACCGAGCACGATGCTGTCGGCCTGCGCCCGTCCCGCGATCCATCGCGCAGCCGTCCCCGGCCTCCGGACGGCTGGTCGGTCGCACCGCTCGGGGGCGACGCGCGACGAACGGGCCGATAGGGCGGTCGGGACTCCGCGTCGCGGCCCGACGACCGGGCGCCGCCCCTCCGACGAGGCGCGGCATATGCCCAGAATCTGCCCCGTAAGGTGGGCCACGACCCTGCCCGGACGCCGATGCCCGGGTGAGAGACCACGAAGTGGAGGACGATGATGTCAGCCGACAACCCTGATCTCGCCATCGCCCAGGCGGCGACCCTGGAGCCGATCACGGAGATCGCCGAGCGCGCGGGCGTGCCCGCGAAGGCGCTCGTGCCCTACGGCTCCTACAAGGCCAAGGTGGATGTGCGCCAGATGACCCCGAGCGGGAAGCAGGGGCGCCTGGTGCTGGTCTCGGCGATGTCCCCGACCCCGGCCGGCGAGGGCAAGTCCACCACGACCGTGGGCCTGGCCGACGCGTTCTCGCTGATGGGCCACCGCACCATGGTCGCGCTGCGCGAGCCCGCGCTCGGCCCGATCATGGGCATCAAGGGCGGTGCGACCGGCGGCGGCCACGCCCAGGTGGTGCCGATGGAGGACATCAACCTCCACTTCACCGGCGACTTCCACGCGATCCAGATCGCGAACAACACCCTCGCCGCCCTCGTGGACAATCACATCCACCAGGGCAATGCGCTGGGCATCGACCCACGCCGCGTCCAGTGGAAGCGCGTGCTCGATGTCAACGACCGCGCCCTGCGCAGGACCGTGATCGGCCTGGGCGGCGCCACCCAGGGCGTCCCGCGCGAGGACGGCTTCGACATCGTCGTCGCCTCCGAGATCATGGCCGTGCTGTGCCTGGCCACGGACCTGAAGGACCTGCAGGAGCGGATCGACCGGATCGTCGTGGGCTTCACCTACGACCGCAGGCCCGTCACCGTCGAGGACCTCGAGGTGGGCGGCGCGATCACGATGCTGCTGAAGGACGCGCTGCTGCCGAACCTGGTCCAGACCCTCGGCGGCACTCCCGCGCTCGTGCACGGCGGCCCCTTCGCGAATATCGCCCACGGCTGCAACTCGCTGGCCGCGACCCGGCTCGCGCTCTCGCTCGCGGACATCACCGTCACCGAGGCGGGCTTCGGCTCCGACCTCGGGGCGGAGAAGTTCCTGGACATCAAGGCGCGGGTGGGCGACCTCGCCCCCGACGCCGCGGTCGTGGTCGGCACGGTGCACGCGCTGAAGATGCACGGCGGCCTCGCCAGGACCGATCTGGCGACCGAGGACATCGAGGCCGCGCTGCGCGGCACCGAGAACCTCGCCCGTCACGTCGAGAACCTGCGAAAGTTCGGCCTCGAGCCGGTGATCGCGCTGAACCGCTTCCCCACCGACACCGAGGCCGAGCTCGAGGCGGTGCTCGACTGGGCGAAGCAGCAGGGCTTCCGCGCCGCGCTGTCCGAGGTGTGGGCGAAGGGCGGCGAGGGCGGCCGCGCCGTCGCCGAGCAGGTCCTCGCCGCGATCGAGCAGGACGAGCCCGACTTCCACCACCTCTACGATCCCGCCGAGGGGATCGAGGAGTCCCTGCGCACCCTCGCCCGCGAGGTCTACGGCGCGAAGGACGTGGTCCTCGAGGACCGTGCGCTGGCGCAGCTGCGGATGCTGAGGCGCAACGGCTGGGACACCCTGCCGGTCTGCGTGGCGAAGACGCAGTACTCGTTCTCCGACGATCCCTCCGCGCTCGGCGCCCCGACCGGGCACGTGCTGCACGTGCGCGACCTGGTGCCGAAGATCGGGGCGGGCTTCGTCGTCGCGCTCACCGGGGCGATCATGACGATGCCCGGACTGCCCAAGGAGCCGGCCGCCCTGCGCATGGGCGTGACCGAGACCGGGGAGTCCATCGGTCTGTTCTGAGCCGGGCCGGTCCGGGACGCCCTGCGCGTACCGGACCTCCGCTCCCCCGGCACGGCGACGCCCGTGCCCGCTGATCGGGCTCTTCAGAGTTGAGTGTGGGCGCGCCGGTGATACGGGGTAGCTGAGGATAGACGTCGAGGTCCCCGAAGATGA